>JBKPMF010000169.1:0-13023 GCA_046732015.1 Actinomycetota bacterium | reverse complement strand
GTGATCGACATCGCCGACCACGTCGTCGATCTCGGCCCCGGCGCCGGCACCGCCGGGGGGGACGTGGGGTTCGAGGGCGATGGCGGCGGACTCCGGACGAGCGGCACGACGACCGGGAGACATCTGGACGACCGAGCGTCCTTGAAGCCCTCGGTCCGGACGCCGTCCGGCGAGCTCGAGGTGCGTGGTGCCGACGCCAACAACCTCCGGGACGTCGATGTCGACATCCCGCTCGGCGTGCTGGTGGTGGTGACCGGTGTTGCCGGATCGGGCAAGAGCTCGTTGATCGACGGTTCGGTGTCGGGACGCGAAGGCGTCGTGTCGGTCGACCAGGGCGCGATCGGGGGATCGAGACGGAGCAACCCAGCGACCTACACCGGTCTCCTCGACCCGATCCGTAAGGCGTTCGCGAAGGCCAACGGCGTGAAGCCCGCGTTGTTCAGCGCCAACTCCGAAGGAGCATGCCCCACCTGCAACGGCGTCGGTGTCATCTACACCGACCTGGGCTTCATGGCCACCGTCGAATCCACCTGCGAGGAGTGCGAGGGCAGGCGGTTCCAGGCATCGGTGCTCGAGTACACGTTGGGCGGTCGCAACATCGCCGAGGTCCTCGCGATGTCCGTGATCGAGGCAGGGGAGTTCTTCGACGAGGGCGAGGCACGAACGCCGGCCGCCCACACGATCCTCGACCGGCTCGCGGATGTGGGCGTCGGCTACCTGAGCCTGGGCCAGCCGCTCACGACACTCTCAGGGGGGGAACGCCAGCGCCTGAAGCTCGCCACCCAGATGGCCGGGAAGGGCGACGTCTACGTCCTCGACGAGCCGACCAGCGGCCTGCACCTCGCTGACGTCGAGCGACTGCTGGGCCTGCTCGACCGGCTCGTTGATGCCGGAACATCGGTGATCGTCATCGAACACCACCAGGCGGTCATGGCGCACGCCGACTGGATCGTCGACCTCGGTCCCGGCGCCGGGCACGACGGCGGTCTCATCGTCTTCGAGGGCACGCCCGCCGATCTCGTTGCCGACGGCTCCACCCTCACCGGCAAGCATCTCGCGGCCTACGTCGGTGCCTGACAGAGGTTCACGGACGCTTCGCGGCCACTCCGCTTCTCACCCCTAAGCCCCATAACGTTCATTATGTCACCTTGTCCAGAACGCCATCTCCCCTGTTGGGCAGCGCACCCGACGGAGTCAGCCCTGCGGGCCGTCGGGCCGCTCGTTGCCACGCTTGAAGTTGCCGGTCACCCGCGCCAGGAGGTGTTGCGTGGTCTCGGCGTCGGCGGACTCCAGGGACGCGATGAGGCGCTCAGCGGCCTTCCCGGTGACGACGGTCACCTGCCGGCCCCGATAGGACACCAGGACGCGCCGATCCTTCGTCGTGCGGGAGGAGAACGGAAGATCGTCGAGGCCCGCCGGCATCCGGCCCTCAGTCGGGTGGCTCGGCGGCCCAGGTGAGCTTCAGCCGGCGCGCCGCCCTGGCCTCGTCCAGGCGGCGAACGGGCGTGGTCACCGGCGCCGCATGGAGCAGATCCGGGTCGGTTCGCGATTCAGCGGCGGCCCGCAGGAACGCCGCGGCGAGGCCGTCCAGCGTCTCCTTGGACTCGGTTTCCGTGGGCTCGACCATCATCGCCTCGTCGACGACCAGCGGGAAGTACACGGTGGACGGGTGATATCCCAGGTCGATCACGCGCTTGGCCACGTCCATCGCCCGGATCCCCGTCTCCTTCTCGAGGGGCGCGGCGGTGGCGACGAACTCGTGCATGGGCGGCATGTCCGGGTAGGCCAGGGGGAATTCGGGGGCCAGCAGCGCCGCGAGGTAGTTGGCGTTGAGCGCCGCGAGCTCGCTGACCTCCTCCAACCCGTCGGTCCCGTGGCCGAAGACGTAGGCGTAGGCACGAACCAGCACCCCGATGTTGCCGTGGAACCCGTGGAGCCGCCCGATCGACTTCGGCCGGTCCCGGTCCCAGCGGAAGGTGCCGTCATCGTCTTTCGCGACGATCGGCGCAGGCAGGTAGTCGGTGAGCCGCTGGGTCACCCCCACGGGACCCGCTCCCGGCCCTCCCCCGCCGTGCGGCGTCGCGAACGTCTTGTGGGTGTTGATGTGCACGATGTCGAAGCCCATGTCGCCGGGCCGGCATCGGCCGAGGATCGCGTTGAGGTTGGCGCCGTCGTAGTAGACGAGCGCGCCGACGTCGTGGACCATCCCGGTGATCTGCTCGATCCGCTCCTCGAACAGGCCGAGCGTGTTCGGGTTCGTGAGCATCAGTCCAGCTACTTGATCGTCCAGCAGACCGGCGAGGGCTTCGACGTCGACGAGCCCTCGCTCGTCGGAGGGCACAGCCACGGCGTCGAACCCCGCGAGGCGAACGCTGGCCGGGTTCGTGCCGTGCGCGGCATCGGGGATCAGCACCTTCGTGCGGCCGCCGCCGTGGTCCTGGTGGTAGGCGCGCATGATCAACAGGCCGGTCATCTCTCCACATGCGCCCGCGGGCGGCTGCAACGTAGCGCGAGCCATGCCGGTGATCTCACACAGCGCCTCCTCCAGGCGCCAGAGCATCTCCAGGGTTCCCTGCATCGTGGAGTCGGGCTGGAGCGGGTGCGTCCGTTGGAACCCGGGCAGGGCCGCCACGGTCTCCGCGGCTTTGGGGTTGTACTTCATCGTGCACGAGCCCAGCGGGTAGGGGCCGGTGTCCACCCCGTAGTTCATGGCCGACAGCCGCGTGTAATGCCGCACCAGGTCGATCTCGGCCACCTCGGGCAGATCGGGCTCGGCGGCGCGCAGGTGCTCGGCGGGGAGCTCGACCGCCGGCACGTCGAGCGGTGCGAAGCTGAACGCGCGGCGCCCCGGCACCGACCGGTCCATGATCGTGCCGTCGGAGGCGGGAGGGCTCTGGGTCCGGATCGGGGCTCCCTCGGTCACGAGGCCAGCACCTCCCCCATGGCCGAGACGAACCGGTCGATCTCCTCGCGGGACCGTCGCTCGGTGACGGCCACGGTCAACGCGTCCTGCCCTGCCTGTGGCATGGGGACCCCCGCGAGGAACCCGTGCGCGATCATCGACTCCACCACCGCCACGGCCGGCTTCGGCAGCCGCACGGTGAACTCCTTGAAGAAGGCGTGTCCGTCGAAGGCCAGGGACACGCCGGGCAGCGCCGTGAGCGCCGCCGCCGTGTAGGCGGCCTTCGCGGCGCACTGGCGTCCCAGCTCGACCAACCCGTGTCTCCCCAGCCATCCCAGGGCCACGGTCGCGGCGATCGCCATCAGCGTCTGGTTGGTGCAGATGTTGGAGTTGGCCTTCTCGCGCCGGATGTGCTGCTCACGCGCCTGCAGCGTCAGGACGTAGCCGGTCCGTCCCTCGACGTCGACGGTCTCCCCGACGATGCGACCGGGGAGCTTGCGGACGTCCGCGAGGCGCGCGGCGATGATGCCGAGGTAAGGCCCTCCGTAGTTCAGGTGGTTGCCGAGGCCCTGCCCCTCCCCCACGGCGATGTCGGCGCCGAGTTCCCCGGGGGGAGCCAGGACACCGAGCGACAGCGGGTCGAACACCTGGATCGCGCGCGCTCCCCCGTCGTGGGCCGAGGCGAAGAGCTCGCGGGCGGGTTCGAGCACACCGAAGACGTTGGGATGCTGCACGACGACGGCCGCGACGTCCTCGGTCACGACCGGGGAGCCCTCGAACACCTCGGGGACGTACCCCGCTCCCCCGCCGGCCGTGGCCAGCGCCTCGAGGGCGCGCGGATCGACGCCCGATGACACCAGGACCCGGCGCTTCGCACCGGCGATCGTCATGTGGACGGCCTCGACCAACGCCGTGGCTCCGTCGTAGAGCGAGGCGTTCGAGACCTCGAGGCCGGTGAGCTCACAGATCATCGACTGGTACTCGAACAACACCTGGAGCACGCCCTGCGAGAGCTCGGGCTGATACGGCGTGTACGAGGTGTAGAACTCCGACCGTCCTGCGAGCGCCCACACCACCGAGGGCACGTAGTGGTCGTAGGCTCCCCCGCCGGCGAAGCACACGAGTTCGTCGACGTGCCGGTTCCGGGAGGCCAGCGCGCGCATGTCGGCCACGAGCTCCATCTCCGAGACCCCGTCGGGGATCGCGAGATGCCGGTCGAGCCGGACCCCGGCGGGGATCTGCGAGAAGAGGTCGTCGAGGGAGGGTCGGTCGATCGTCGCGAGCATCTCGCGGATCTCGTCGTCGGTGTGTGGAGCGAACTTCACGTCAGCGAGTGTACGGACCGAACGGCGCTATGGCCGTTGGTCGTCTCGAGCATCGTGGAGGCCGTACTTGGTGACCAGCGAGAGGTAGTCACGCTGGTAGAAGATCTTGCACGTGATCTCGGGGTAGCGCTCGCGCAGCCGCCGGACCTTCCGGTTCTTCTTCGTGACCAGCTTCTGGCTCAGCGTGGTGATCTCGATGTAGAGGTCGTACTCACGCAGGTAGAAGTCGGGCGTGAACCGCTGGGTGACGTGGCCCTCCTTGTCCCACTCGATATCGAAGGAGGTGGGCTCGTAGTCCCAGTCGATCTCGTAGAAGTCCAGGAGCTCGGCGAACTGGCGCTCGGAGGCGTGGGCGAAGCGGATCGTGTGGCTCTTGGGGGCGGCGGCGGCAGACCAGGAAGGCTGGGCGCTCACGAGCCTCCGGCGGCGCTACGTCGCTTGCGGGCCGGGCCTTCGTTCACGCTGGCCTCCAGGTCGCTGTACACGGCGTCCAAGGAGATGGCGAACACCCCCTGGCCGTTCTTCAACAGGTCCACGACGGCCTCGGGTGAATGCGCCTCGTACACGCCGGCGCCGTCGGACATGAGCGTGACCCCGTGGGGGGATCGCTTCATCCCGCGGAGATGCTCCACGGCCTTGCGCACCCGCTGCAGCGAGACACCGGTGTCGAGGAGCTTCTTGATCACCCGCAGCGTGGCCAGGTCCTGGAACGAGTACAGCCGCTGCGACCCCGAACCGTGCGCGTCCTTGACCGATGGGGTCACCAGGCCGGTGCGCGTCCAATAGTCGAGCTGGCGGTACGTGATGCCCGCGATCCGCTTGGCTTCGGGCGCGCGATATCCCTGTTCGCTCATCACAACTCCGTAATCACGCCGATGTGTTTCGGCAGCGTAGGGCCCATGTGAGGGCCTGTCAACGGCGTTGGTCCAGGTTCAAGGCCCGGAAGGCTCAAGTTCCCTCGGACGAGGACCGATGTGCGAGATAGCCCCAAGGGACTACCCCAGACCCCGGAGAGACCGAGATGCAACGAGCCAAGACGTCGACCTCCAAGGCGGTGACCGTCCTCGCGGTGTTGCTCACGCTCGCGATCCTGGCGCCCGCCGCCCATGCCGGTGAGCCGAACTACGCGTGGCAGCTCTTCCACGCCACGAACGACAGCCGCTCGAGCCACGGCATCAAGCAGCTCGACCGCGCGAACCGGATGTCGAAGGAGGCCGAGGCCCACAGCCGGGCGATGGCCCGCAGCAAGCGCCTGTGGCACACGGCCGGGCCCGTCCGCTACGGCGCACACTGTTACTCGTGGGGCGAGAACGTGGGTTGGACCACCGGGGGGATCCCGGATCTGGAGAAGGCCTTCATGGCGAGCGCGGGACACCGCGAGCACATCCTCGATCGCACCTTCCGCCGCGCCGCGGTCGGCGCCGTGAAGGTCAAGGGCAGGCTCTGGGTCACCGTGTTCTTCTGCACGTAGCCTGTCGTCCCGCGGCAGGTTCCATGCGAGCCGGGCGGGCGAACGAGCGGTCGAGGGGGTCGCTCGGACGCCCGCCGCTCGCGTGTTCGGGCCCCTGTCGGAGCCCGGCAACCTAGCTCTCGAAGTCCTCCGGGCTGACGTTGTCCAGGAACTCCCGGAACTTCTCGACCTCTTCCTCCTCGTCGCCGGGGATCAGGATCGAGGCTTCGTTGAGGACGTCTTCGCTGGCGAAGATGGGGACCGACATCCGCACCGCGAGCGCGATCGCATCCGACGGACGGGACGAGACCTCGAGCTCCTGACCCTGGCGGTCGAGTTCGATCGTCGCGAAGAAGGTGGACTCGCGGAGCTCGGTCACCACGATCCGGCGCACCTGCACCGTGAGGTCTTCGAGGATGGTCTTCAGCAGGTCGTGCGTCATGGGCCTGGGGGTGACCACCCCCTGGAGCGACAACGCGATCGCGGCGGCCTCGGCGGCGCCGATCCAGATGGGCAGGTACCGCTCCCCTTCTCGCTCGCGCAGGAGCACGATCGGCTGATTGGTCGGTAGTTCGACGCGGACGCCGGTGAGCTCCATCTCGATCATCGTGGGTCGAGCGTAACCGGGGGGTGCAGGTCGGGCAACCGAGCCTTTGCCCCCAGCCTCACACCGTCGCCAGCAGCGGCGCGAGGACGTCGGGATCGGCTTTGAGCGCCTCGAGGTCGTCGACCTGCAGGATGTCGGGCAGGTTCCGGTAGCGCTCGGCGAAGTCCAAGCCGTATCCCACGACGAATCGGTCCGGGCAATCGAAGCCGGCGTAACGGGGCGTCAGGGGGACGATCCGGCGAACGGCCTTGTCGAGCAGGGTGCACACCTCGAGCGACGCCGGGCCACGAGCCCGCAGCGAACCCAGCAGGAACCGGAGCGTGAGCCCGGTGTCGACGATGTCCTCCACCAAGATCACGTCGCGATCGGCGAGGTCGGCGTCCACGTCGAGCAGGATCTGCACGCGACCGAGCGATTCGGCGGCGTCGCCGTACCGGCTGATCGCCATGAAGTGGACCTCGACGGGCAGGTCGACCTCGCGCATCAGATCCGCGAGGAACATCGCGCCGCCCCGGAGGACCGTGATGAACACGGGAGCCCGGCCCACGTAGTCCCCGGCGATCGTGCGGCCGAGTTCCCTCACCCGGCGACGGACGTCCTCGCGACCGAACAGGACGCTCGCGACCTCCGACATCGGGCGGAGCCTAACAGGCTCCTCCCTCAGCCGAAGATGCCGCGCATGACGTCGCCGATCCCTTCGATGACGGCGCCGCTTGCCCTCGCCCACCATGGCCCGTCGCCGGTCGCCGGCGGCGCGGGGACGTCGCTCACCACGACGGGCACGGCACCGACGGTGACCCCGGGGATCGTCACCTTCAACGTGCCGATCCGCTCATCGGGCGCGGGCGGGAACACGGCATCGGGCGACACCACGATGCGACGCTTCGCCTGCCCAGCCTCGGTGGGCACCAGTCCGTCCAGGGCGGCACCGGCCTTCACGGGGACGACGCCGCCGCGGATCGCCACCGTGCCGAGGTCCTGGCCGGCCGTCACGAAGGTCCGCTCCTCGAAGGCCTCGAAGCCGTAGTCGAAGAGGGTGGCGGCTTCGGAGAATGGCTCGTTGCCCGAGCCCAGGACGACCGAGATCAGCCGCCGCCCGCCGCGCTCGGCGACGGCGACGACGCAGTACCCGGCGCCCGCGGTCGAACCCGTCTTGACACCGATCGCGCCCGGGTACAGCCAGAGCAGGGCGTTGCGGTTCTGGATCTTCCGCGGTTTGCCGCCGGGCGGAGCCGGGATCGTACGGAACTTCGTGGCGACGATCGGGGCGAACCCCGGGGTGTCGTAGGCCACCCGCACCAACCGCGTGAGATCGAGGGCCGTCGAGCGTCCTCGGTCATCGAGGCCGTTGGGCGAGAAGAACACGGTGCCGTCCATCCCGAGGGTGGCGGCGCGCCGGTTCATCGAACGGACGAAGGCCGCCTCCGAGCCCGCGACCTCGATGGCCAGTGCCACGGCGGCATCGTTGGAGGACTGCAGCATGAGGGCGTACAGCAGATCGCGGACCGTGAGCTTCTCCCCCGCGCGCAGCCCGAGGCTCGAGGAGGCGCCGAAGTCGTCACGTCCGAAAACCGCCTCAGGGGTGATGCTGACGACGTCGTCCAGCGAGGTGCGCTCGAGCGTCAGGAGCGCCGTCATGATCTTGGTGAGACTGGCGATCGGCCGTCGGGCCAACGGCGCCTTGGCGTACATCGCCTGGCCGTCGTCGAGGTCGGCGAGGTAGGCGACCGGCACGTCGAGCTCGGGTCGCTCCGTCGCATCCTGCGGCGTCTGGAGCGATTGCGGGAACGGCGAAGGGGACCCGTTGGGAGGGACCGGCGTAGGTGGCGGGCCGGCGGGACCGGCGACCGCCGGTCCGGTGACGAACGGCAGCGCGACGGCGACCAGGACCACCATGGCGACCGCGCCCCGTCGGGCGCGCGCGGGTCTCACGCGCTCTGCAGGTCGTTGCGCAGGTTCGTGCGGAGCAGCGCCTGCTTGAACTTGCGCGAGGTCACCGACAGATCGGTGAGCGTCTGGGCGGCGGCCTTCCGCGCGTCGGGATTCTTCTGACGCAGGGTGGGCGCCACGAGCGCTTCGAAGAAAGACGTCTCGCGGTCGGCGAAGTGCTTGTACATCGTGAGGTGTCGCGGTTCGATCCCGAACCGGAAGAAGTCCTTCACGATCGACAGGATGATGTAGTCGTCGCCGTCGTAGTACTTCGCGCCGTCGGGACCGTGCGAGCACACGATGCCGAAGGACTCGAGCTCCTTGATGCGATCGCGTTCGACCCCGGTGGCCGCCGACATCTCCTCGATCGACATCTGCAGGCCGGTGGGGGCATCGGCGATCTCGGCGGTGGCGTTGGCGGCGTCAGCTTCATCGTCCAGATCGGCGTCGAGCTCCGCGCCCTCGAGACCCTCGCCCGCAACATCGGCGGCGTCCTGCGAGAGCAAGCGCTCCTTGATCACCTTCAAGGGGAGGTATTCGTCGCGCTGCATCCGAAGGATCGACTTCAAGCGGTCGACATCGTCGACGTAGAACTTGCGGTAGCCCGACGGGGTGCGCTCGGGTTCGATCAACCCTTCGGCTTCGAGGAACCGGATCTTGGAGATCGTGATGTCGGGGAACTCGGTCTTGACCGAGACCAAGACCTCGCCGATCGACTGATAGTTGCGGGTGCCCGCCATCTGCTCCATCACTCCCCTGCCGCGAAGAATGTCAACTTGAATTTGCCGACCTGGACCTCGTCACCGGACGCGAGCTTGGTCTCGTCGACCTGCTCGCCGTTGACGTACGTGCCGTTGAGGCTTCCGACGTCACGGACGAACCACTCCGAGCCCTCTCGCCGTTCGAACGCCGCGTGCTTGCGCGAGACGGTGATGTCGTCGAGGAAGACCGCGGTCTCGGGATCGCGACCCACCGGGGTCACGTCGTCCTCGAGGAGGAACGTCGACCCCGCGTTGGGGCCACGCTTGACCAGAAGCAGACCCTGGCCGGGCCCCAGTTCATCGTGAGGGAAGGGGAACTCATCGTGCCCTTCATCCTCGGGCTCGACGGCGCTGAGCGAGAGCGTGGGGTCCCCTTGGAGTGGAGCACCACACTCGGCGCAGAAGCGCGCGTCATCTCGGTTGCGATGTCCACAGCGGGTACAGAACAACGTCAGGTCCTCGTCACGGTCGGTCTCTGAACGAGCGTCGGGGTCGAGGGTACAACCTGGACGGTCGACGGACACTGGACGTTATCGCAGGCAGGGTCAACCTTCAACCGCACGGGGGCGCAACCCTCGACAGGCCGAGAGGGTCAGGCTCGACCCTCACTGGACGGGGTGAAGTCTCGATGGAGCGCTAGGAGCCCTGCTGGATGAATGCCTGATAGGCCGCGGCATCCAAGAGCTGCTCGACCAGCGCCGGGTCGGCGACCTCGATCACGATCAGCCATCCGTCGCCGTACGGCTGCTCGTTGACGAGCTCCGGACGTTCGTCGAGGAGCGGGTTGCGCTCGACGATCGTCCCGCTGAGCGGACTGAAGACGTCGGACACCGACTTGGTGGATTCCACCTCTCCGAAGGCTTGGCTCGCCGTCACCTCGGCGCCCACCTCCGGGAGGTCGACGTAGACCACGTCCCCGAGGGCATCCTGGGCGAAGTCGGTGATGCCGATACGGACCCTCGCGCCATCGGCGCGCGCCCACTCGTGCTCCTTCGTGTACCGAAGGTCCTCGGGGAACTCCACGTCATCCTCCCTTTCCATGCCGGCGGTCCCGGAGCGACACCGTCGGCGGAACGATACTGCCTTTCACCCGTGCGTTCGCATCGCCCGGCGCAGGTCGGCCGCGTAGATGCCCGCCGCCAGGTAGTACTCCACGATGCCCGCCGTGTAGCAGATCCACCCGACGGCGAGTGCAGCAGCGGCCGGCCAGGTGCCGAGGTTCCCCCAGGCGATCGCGGGGATCGACACCATCAAGCAGAAGGTTGCCACCTTGCCGATGAAGCGAACGTCGAGCCGCGTATGGAACCGTCGGAGGGCGACGAGCCCCACCACCAGGACCGCGGCGTCGCGGATCAGGATCAGCACGCCCGCCCACACCGGGAACACGTCGCGGACCATGAGCGCGACCAGGCCGGCGGCGATCGCGAGGCGGTCGGCCACCGGGTCGAGGATCTTCCCCAGTTCCGAGACCTGGCCGGTCCTGCGCGCGATCGTGCCGTCGACCCAGTCGGTGGCCACCACCAGTCCGAACAGCAGCACGCCGGCGAGCGTGGTGTCGGGGTCGACGATCAACGCGACGAACACGGGGATGAGGGCGATCCGTGCTGCCGAGATCAGGTTCGGGACGGTGAGGACCGCGCTGGATCCACCGGTGGGCTCCGCCGTCCCTTTCATGCGTCGGGCCGGCCGGATTTGAACCGGCGACCTTCTGTCCCCCAGACAGACGCGCTAACCAAGCTGCGCCACGGCCCGAAGAGGTGATTGTACCGGTCGCACGGACGCCCGCCTCAGCGCTGCTTGCGGTGTCGTGTGCGCGGCCGGAACTTCAGGCGGATCGGAACCCCGTCGAGATCGAAGGTCCGGCGCAGGCGGTTCTCGAGGTAGCGCTGATAGGTGCCGTCCGGTTCGTTGGCGCCGCCGAAGATCACGAACGACGGCGGTCCGGTGGCGACCTGCGTCGCGTAGTGGAGGGTGCCGGCGACACGCGGGGTGGGTCGCTCGCGTTGCGCCTGCTGGATCACCTCGTTGACCTTCGAGGTCGAGATCCTCGACGTCCACCGCTCGTGGAGGTCGAGCAGCACCGGTGGCAGACGGTGCACGCCACGTCCGGTCTTGGCGGATGCCCGCATCACCATCGCGTTCGCGAACGGCCTCACCGTCTCGGCGAACTCCTGGTAGCGAGCATCCTTCTCGTCGACGAGGTCCCACTTGTTGGCGACGAGCACGAACGCTCGACCCGCGTCCATCACCCGGTTCGCGATCTTCTTGTCTTCGACGGTGAAGCCTTCGACGGCATCGACCACCAGGATGACGACGTTCGCGCGATCGATCGCCTCGGTCGCGCGCACGAAGCTGAAGTACTCGACACCCTTGACCTTGACCTGACGCCGCATCCCCGCGGTGTCCACGAAGCGCACGCGGCCCGTCGGCCAAGCGATCACGTCGTCGACCGAGTCGCGCGTCGTGCCGGCCTCTTCGAAGACGACGGAGCGCTCCTTGCCGAGGAGCCGGTTGAACAGACTGGACTTGCCGACGTTCGGACGCCCGACCAGCGCGAACCTCGGCTCGAGGTCGTCATCCTCACGCACCTCCGGCGCATCGGGCAACAGTTCGACGATGCGATCGAGGAGATCGCCGGTGGCGCGCCCGTGCATGCCCGACACCGCGACCGGCTCCCCCAACCCCAGGGCATGGAACGCCGTGGCGTCGGATTCCTCCGCGGCACCGTCCACCTTGTTGGCGACGACCAGCACCGGAACCTTGGCACGGCGGAGCCGGCGGGCGAGCGCGGCGTCGGCTTCGGTGATCCCGGCCTGCGCGTCGACGATGAGCAGGATGAGGTCGGCCTCCCGCATCGCGGTGTCGGCCTGCACACGCGCGAGTTCCTCGACGCCGGTGGCATCCTGCACGTATCCGGCGGTGTCGACCAGACCGAACCGTTTGCCACGCCAGACCGCTTCGAGCTCCACCCGGTCGCGCGTGACGCCGGGCATGTCGTGAGCGATCGCCTCTCGCCGTCCGAACAAGCGGTTGGCCAGCGTCGACTTCCCCACGTTCTGACGTCCGACCACCGCGATGCGTGGGGACGGCGTCGAAGCGCTCACGAGAGCAGCTCCGGCGCCAGGCGCGCCACGGCATCGAGGGCAGCCACGAGGGTCCGATCGATCGTGAGATCGGTGGTGTCGATGATGACGGCGCCATCGGCAGGCACGTGAGGCGTCGTTCGCGCATCCAGCGCATCGCGATCGGTGAGCGACCGTTCGACCTGGGCGCGACCCGCCCGACGCTGGTCGGTGCGTCGCTCGGCGCGCTGATCGACGTCGGCGGACAGGTACAGCTTGGCGGGGGCGTCCGCGAATACGACCGAGCCGATGTCTCGACCCTCCATCACCGCGCCGACTCGCTCACCGATCGAGCGCTGGGTGGCCCGCATGAGGGTTCGCACCTGAGGATGGCGAGCGACCGACGAGACGACGGCCTCGACCTCGAGGGTCATCAGACGGTGGGCTGGGAAGCCCTCGACCTTCAGTTCGGGCGGGTCATCCCCCACGACCGTGAACGTCAAGCCGCGCGTCAGCTCGACCAAGGCTGCTTCGTCATCCGTGACGACGTCGTGGTCGAGGGCTGAGGCCGCGAGCGCCCGGTACATCAAGCCCGTGTTGACGTATGGGAGCCCCAGCGCTCGAGCCAGACCACGGGCGAGCGTGCTCTTGCCGCTCCCGGCGACACCGTCGATCGCGACGACACGCGGTCGGGTCACGTTCATCCGCTCGCGACCTCGATCGACGCGCCGAGCCCGACCAACGTCGGCACGAACCCGGGGAACGACACGTCGGCGGCCTCCATGCCATCGATCTCGATCGGACGTCGGGCCGCCAGACCCGCGACCGCGAACGCCATCGCCATCCGGTGATCACCCAGCGCGTCGCCGCGCCCACCGTCGAGACCCCCGCCCGCCACCACGAGGTCATCGCCTTCAGCGGCCGCGTGGCCACCTAGGGCGACGATGCCGTCGGCGACCCCCGCGAGTCGGTCGGACTCCTTCACGC
>JBKPMF010000168.1:0-25348 GCA_046732015.1 Actinomycetota bacterium | reverse complement strand
GGGGGCGTGGGCTCAGCAGTCCGGCGGTTCCTTCCAGGACACGGTGACCACCACCAAGGCTCACGGGGCCACGCTCACCATGAAGCGCCTGCAGGCTCGTCGGTTCGCCGTGATGGCAACGACCTGTCCCACATGCGGTTCGTTCCGCGTCCTGTGGCGGGGCACGGTGCTGGCCAAGGTCGACCTGCACGATGCGGTCGGAGCGTCCGGCGTGGTGTTCGCGCTGGGGACGAAGGCGTCGGTGGAGGCCGGGACGCTGGTGATCGAAGTGACCAGTCGCCACGAGCCGGTCACGATCGATGCCGTCGGCGTGACACGCCTCTAACAGCCTTGCTGGCCCGCCTGGATTCGAACCAAGACTAACTGATCCAGAATCAGTCGTGCTACCGTTACACCACGGGCCAATGGCGACGACGATGGTAACAGTCCGTCCGCCCCGCTCGGACCTCCTGCCTCGCCTCTGAGCCTCTTCCTCGCTGCGCCGCAACGTCCGCCGGGGGGACATGACGTTGACCCGACCGCGCTGATGCGACTACGGTGGTCACGTCGCAACCCTCATCGAGACGAAGGGACGCAGACCATGAACAAGGGCGGACTGGTCGCAGAGGTCTCGAAGCGGACGGGCCTCTCCAAAGCGGATGTCGGGCGGGTCGTCGATGCCACGATCGATGCGGTCCGCGATTCGGTGGTGCGCGGGGAGCGCGTGACGCTCGCGGACTTCGGGACCTTCGAACGCAAACATCGCAACGAGCGCATCGCCCGGAACCCTCGCAAGCCCGACGTGCCCATCGTGGTGCCGGCGCGCGATCTCCCGGCGTTCACCCCGGGGAAGGAATTCCGCGGTCAGGTGCTGAACAGCGCCTCGCCGCCGCCGGGCTGACCGTCAGTCGAACGTCACCAGGGTCAGCGTCCGGGCGATCGGATCGCCGTCGGCTCGGTTGAGGTCGAACCGAACCCGCTGGCCGAGGCGCAACGTGCGGATGTTCGACCCCTCGATCGAGGTCGCGTCGATCCCCACCTCCGTGTGGTCCTCCATGAGCAACGAGCCCGTCCTCGTCTCCTCGTCCCAGTCTTTGATCGTTCCCTGCGCCATGTGTTCGCGCTCCTGTCGTCGCCCCCTCAGGCTCGAGCGGGGATGCGGCTCCGAAGATCGAGGTCGCGGCACACCTGCAACGTGCGGGTGTCCCGGCCTGCGTCCAGCACCGTGAGGATATCGTTCGGCAGGTCCAGGTCGAAGGCGAGTTCGTCCGCCTCGACCACGGCCGTGGGCACGTCGGCTTCCGCGGCTTCCTGCAGATGCTTCCGGTAGGAGTCGTGCCCGAACCGCGCCGGGATCGACGTAGGGGGACGCCGGAGCAGCAGGTTCGTGCCGCCTTCGTCCGCCGAGGGCGCCAGCACCACCGATCCCAAGGTGTGCAACGCCTTCGTCAGCGCGGCGGCGGTGACGAGCGGCGTGTCGGGCAGCAGGATCGCGAGCGACTCGACCATCTTCGCATCGGCCTCTTCCTCGACCTGATGGATCGCACTCGACAGCGGCGGGGCATCCTCGATGACGGCGTGGGCCCCCCGCGCGAGCGCGATCTCCAGGACCGTCTCGTCGGGCGACACCACCCACGTCTCCCACCCGAAGAGGTCCTGCGTGGCATCCATCACGTCCTCGAGCATCGCGAGCGTGAGGGCGCCTCGCTCCAACGGGTCGAGCACCGGATCGAGCCGGCTCTTGGTATCGCCGAGCGACTTCACGGGGAGAGCGATCACGCGCACGGGGCGAAGGGTAGCCGGTAGGCTCACGGCCTGCCTGCATCGAGTTCCATCGCAAGGAGGCTGATACGACGTGTCGACCATCGCCCTGACGCTCGCGCCACCGCGCTCCCGCTCGGCAGCCCGCGTCATGTTCGAGATCGCGTGCGCGGTCGTGGGGAGCTTCTTGATCGCGGGCCTGGCCCAGATCTCGTTCCCGCTGCCGTTCACCCCGGTCCCCATCACCGGGCAGACGCTCGGGGTGCTGCTGGTGGGCGCCGCCTACGGTCCCGGTCTCGGCGCCGCGACGCTCCTGCTGTATCTGGTGTGGGCCGTGGTCGGGCTCCCGGTGCTGGCACCCGTGGACGGTGTCCATGACACCGGTCTCGAAGTCCTGCGACTCACCGCCGCCACCGGCGGGTACCTGTGGGGGTTCGTCCTGGCGGCCGCCTTGACCGGCTGGCTCGCGCGGCGCGGGTGGGACCGAACGTTCCGGAGTTCGATCGGCGCCATGTTGCTCGGCTCCATCGTGATCTACGCCGTGGCGCTTCCGTGGCTGCACCACGTGATGGGGTCGTCCACGATCGAGGAGACGCTGCAGGCCGGTCTGTACCCGTTCATCATCGGCGACACGCTGAAGCTGCTCGCGGCGGCGGGAGTGCTGCCGGCCGCGTGGGCGCTCATGAAGAAGCTGCGCCCCAGTGACCGCACCAGTTCGGAGGAGGACTGAACGCTGGCCGAGCCCTGGTATCACCTCGCCAAGGCCGTCGCGATCCCGCCGGTGACCTTCTGGTTCACCTGGCGGTTCGAAGGACTGGAGCACATCCCCTCCGAAGGTCCGGCCATCGTGGTGTGCAATCACCTGTCGTACCTGGACCCGCTCGCCAACGCTCGCGCGGTCATGAAGGCGGGCCGGCGACCACGGTTCCTGGCGAAGGACGACCTGTTCAAGATCCCGGTGGTGGGCTCGGCGTTCCGCGGCGCGAAGCAGATCCCGGTCAGCCGAGGATCGCGTGATGCGAGTCCGTTGCGTGCGGCGCTGCGGTCCCTCACCGAGGGCGAGATCGTGGTGATCTATCCGGAGGGGACCGTCACCACCCGTTCCGATCACCTCCCGATGGAGGGCAAGACCGGGGCGGTTCGGCTGTCGTTGGCCAGCGGGGTCCCCATCACGCCGCTGGCCAACTGGGGCTCGCAGGCCGTCTGGCAGAAGTCGGGCAAGGGCAGCTTGAAGTACGGCCGTCCGGTATGGCTGCGGGCAGGCGGGCCGATCGACCTGTCCAGCCGGCGCGAGGAGGCGGACGATCCTGCCGCCGTGCGCGCGATGACCGACGGGGTCATGGACACGCTCACGACGATGGTGGTGGACCTGCGCGACCACTACCCCGAGCGCTGGTCGGACCAGGGGTAGGCTGGGTCCCATGAGCGAGGGCAGGGGCTTCTCCACCCGGGCCGTTCACGGTGGCACGCCGCCCGTCGATCAGGAGACGCCCAGCGTCCCCATCTACCAGACGTCGACCTACCGGTTCGATTCCTCGGAGGACTACGCCGAGACGATCGCGTTCCGCGCCGATGGCTACACGTATTCACGCGGCTACGGGAACCCCACTGTGCAGGCCTTCGAGGCGCAGATGGCGGCGTTGGAGGGCACGGAAGCTGCGTTCGGGTTCGCCTCCGGGATGGCGGCGATCCACACGGTGATCATGGCTCACGCGGAGGCGGGCGCGCGCCTGGTGTTCTCCAACGAGCTCTACGGCGGCACCTACTCGATCGCCACGAGGGTGCTGCCGAAGCTCGGCGTGGAGGTTGATCTCGTCGACCCGCACGACCTGGATGCCGTGCGGTCGGCGCTGCCCGGGGCGGCGCTCTTCCATGTGGAGACGATCGCCAACCCCAACGTGACCGTGGCCGACCTCGAGGCGCTTGGGGCGCTCTGCGGCGAAGCGGGCGTACCCGGGTCGGTCGACAACACGTTCGCCTCACCGTACCTGTGCACACCGGCCCGGTTCGGCTTCGAGTACGTGACCCACTCGGCCACGAAATACCTCGGGGGCCATCACGACCTGATCGGGGGGGTCGTCTGCGCGAGCTCGGAGGGCCGGTCGCGCCTGCGGGACGTCGCGATCGACACCGGCGGCACGATGAACCCGTTCGAGGCGTGGCTGTGCCTGCGGGGGCTGATGACGCTGGCGCTGCGCATGGATCGTCACGGCGCCACCGCGATGGCGCTCGCCGAGATGATGGAAGGACACGAGAAGGTCGAACGCGTCCGGTATCCCGGGCTGGCGTCCCACCCGCAGCACGCGGTCGCCGTGAAGGAGCTCGGACACGGCTTCGGCGGGATGATGGCGGTCGAGGTAGCCGGTGGGGTCGACGGTGGTCAGCGATTCTGCGACGCGCTCGAACTCGCCTGGGTCGCCACCAGCCTGGGTGGTACCCACACGCTGGTGGGCCACGCCGCCTCCACCACCCACCGTCAGATGGATCCGGTGGCGCGGCGCGCGGCCGGCATCGCCGACGGGCTCGTGCGCATCAGCGTCGGCATCGAAGACCCCGAGGACATCCTGGACGACATGGCACGGGCGTTGGAGAAGGTATGAGTGAGCGCCTCCGCGTCGTCGTGTTGTTCGGAGGCCGCTCGGCCGAACACGAGATCAGCTGCATCTCGGCCCGATCGGTGATGGACGCCCTCGACCCCGAGCGGTTCGACGTGATCCCGGTGGGCATCACGCGGGAAGGCCACTGGCACCGGATGGCCGGTCCGCCCGCGCTCCCCGCTGAGACCGGCCGCATGCCCCAGGTCACGGAAGGGTCGGGCATGACCGTGAAACTCGCCACCGAGCAGGCGGACCGCGAGATCGTGGGCGCCGACGGCAGCCGCGCGCCGATCGACGTCGTCCTGCCGGTGCTGCACGGCCCGATGGGTGAGGACGGCGCCGTCCAGGGGATGCTCGAGCTCGCCAACACGCCTTACGTGGGCGCCGGTGTCCTGGGATCGGCGGTGGGCATGGACAAAGCCGTACAGAAGGTGCTGTTCGCCGCCGCCGGACTGCCCGTGGTGCCGTACGAAACCGTGCGGGAGCCTGAATGGCTCGAAGACGCCGAGGGGGTCGCCGCCCGTGTCGCCGCGCTCGGCTACCCGGTCTTCACGAAGCCGGCAACGCTGGGGTCCTCGGTCGGGATCTCCAAGGCCCACGAACCGGCGGCGCTGGACGCCTGTATCGATGAGGCGTTCCGCTACGCCCGCAAGGCCGTGGTGGAGCGCGGCATCGAGTCCGTGCGTGAGATCGAGTGTGCCGTGCTGGGCAACGACGATCCGGTGGCGTCGGTCTGCGGTGAGATCGTGCCCAAGGGCCACGAGTTCTACGACTACGCCTCGAAGTACCTCGATGCCGACGGCGCGCAGCTGGTGATCCCGGCCGACCTGTCCGCCGACACCGCACAGGCGATCCAGCGAATGGCGATCACGGCGTTCGAGGCGATCGAATGCTGGGGCATGGCCAGGGTGGACTTCTTCGTGCGGGACGACGAGGTGTGGATCAACGAGATCAACACGATCCCGGGGTTCACGTCGATCTCGATGTATCCGAAGTTGTGGGAGGCGAGCGGGCTGGCCTACGACGACCTGGTGGAGCGGCTGATCGACCTCGCGATCGAACGACACGCCGTCGAACGCGCGAAGGACACGATCGCCCGGGAACTCGAACCCTGACCCTCGGGTCCGGTGTCCGATCGTCTAGAGGTGCACCACCGGGCAGGTGAGGGTTCGCGTGATGCCTTCGACCGCCTGGATGCGGGCGACGACCAGCTTGCCCAGCTCATCCACGGTTTTGGCCTCGGCGCGAACGATCACGTCGTACGGGCCGGTGACGTCCTCGGCCTCGGCGACGCCGCCGATCGACCGCACTTCATCGGCGACGGCGGCGGCCTTGCCGACCTCCGTCTGGATCAGGATGTACGCGTGCACCACCGGTGAACCTCCCTCATCGAACCTCGTCTCCATGACCCGCGCGATGAACCGGGTGCGCGAGGGCGCCCATGCTAGCCGTGGACGTCGAGCGGACGCAACGCGCATCATCGCGACGTGATGAGGTTCCGCGATCGAACCGAAGCGGGGGAACGGCTGGGTGTCGCCGTCCGCGAGCAGGTGTCGGGCCCCGCGGTAGTGCTGGGCCTCGCGCGCGGCGGGGTGATCGTGGCCGCCGGGGTCGCTGAGGCCCTCGGTGCATCACTCGATGTCGCCGTCGCCAGGAAGCTCGGTGCTCCCGGGAACCCGGAGCTCGGCATCGGTGCGGTGGCGCCCGGGGTGCGGGTCGTGGACGAGCGCCTGGTCCAGCTGCTGCACGTGACGACGCGGTTCATCGAGGCCGAAACCGAGGGCCAGTCGCGGGAGGTGGAGCGCCGGCTGCTCGCCTATCGGGGTGACCGGCCCCCGCCGGTGCTGCGCGACGCGACGGTGGTGGTGGTCGATGACGGCGTGGCCACCGGGGTCACCGCGCTCGCTGCGCTCCGCTGGGTCCGCGCCGAGGGCGCCTCCCGCCTGGTGTTCGCCGCGCCGGTTGGGCCCCAGGGCGCCTGCCGCATGCTGGCGCCCGACTGTGACGAGTGTCTGATCCTGCACACGCCGACGTCGCTGCGGGCTGTGGGAGAGTGGTACGACGTGTTCGACCAGACCACCGACGACGAGGTCCGAGCGGCGATCGAGACCCGGGACCGGCCGGGCGGCAAGGCGTGAAGATCCTCGAGATCGTGCTGGCGGTGCTGCTCGCGGCGCTCGGCGTCCACTCGGTCGTCCACTGGGTGCGGCGCCCGTTCGCGAGCCAGGACATGACCGATCAGGTGTTGTTCGCGTTGTTCGTGACCGCGAGAGCGGGGTGGTGGTTCGCCGCGGCGGGGCTGTTCGCCCTGTACGCCACGATGGGGGAGCAGGGCGACGTCGCCGTGACGGTGCGTCGCTACGACTGGTACCTGCTGCTCTTGATCTCGCTGGCGGCCCTGCAGTTCGTCTCGGGATTCATCTTGGGCCGAAGGACCAGTGACGGCTGAACCAGGACGACGCAATCAACGATTGTGCCTGTGAAGAAGCTGTGCAGCCGTCGGTGGGAGCCGTCGGTCCGCACGAACCGGTGTTACAAAGGGGTATGGCCGTTGCCGTCCGCACCCGCCTGATCGCCATCGTCGCCCTGGCCCTCACGGTGCTCGCAGTGGCAGGGGTGGGCGTGGTCCGGGCCGCCGACGCGCCGTCGCTGCCGCCCGTCACGCCCGATCGTCTGTTGGCGTCCACGGCACAGGCGCTCTCGCAGCCGGTGACGATCTCCGGCGACGTCGAGACCTTCGCCGATCTCGGTCTCCCGCAGATCCCGTCCGAACTCGGTGGGGAAGGCGGTCCGATCGCCCTGGTCAACGGCACCCAGCGTTTCCGGGTGTGGCATTCCCCCGACGGTCTTCGCATCGCCCATGTGCTGCAGGTGTCCGAACGCGATCTGGTGGTCAACCGTGACGAAGCCTGGTGGTGGGACTCGAGCGGCATGAAGGCCGTCCGGCTGCGCTTCGTGGACCTGGCCTCGGAGGTCGACGCCCCCCCGGGCGCGAACGGGTGGATGCGGGGCGACGACACCGCTGGAGCGGCCATGGCCGCCGAGGCCGATCCGCTCACCGCCGCTCGCGCGGCGATCCACGCGGTCGCCCCGTACGCATCGGTGTCCGTCGAGGGCGCCGCTGAGGTCGCCGGCCGCGCGGCCTACCGATTGGTCTTGCGCCCGGCCACCGACGGGACGCTGGTCGACTCGATCGTGCTCTCCATCGACGCGGAGTCCCGCCTGCCGCTCCGCGTCGAAGTGGTGTCTCGCACCACCGGATCCACCGCCCTCTCGGCGGGGTTCACCTCCGTGTCCTTCGATCCGATCGATCCCGCGGTCTTCACGTTCACGCCGCCGGAGGGCGCCCAGGTGACGGACGCGCTCGACGCCGCCGACGATCCGTCGCTCCCCACCGGCCACGACGCACCATCCGGCCTGGCGCCTCGGACGTTCGGGTCGGGGTTCGAGACCCGGGTCGCCGTGGCGATCGACGGACAGGTGCCCAGCACGGTGGATCAGCTGTTGCCGTACTCGGGTCCGTTGCTGTCGGCGACGATCGTGCGGAGTGCCGATGGAACCCAGTGGCTCCTGGTGGGCTCGGTGCCGCTCGACGTACTTCAGGCCGACGTCGACCGTCTTCCGTGACGCCGGCGATCGCCGCGCGCGGCCTCACGAAGCGCTACGGGGACACCGCAGCCGTCGATGCGATCGACCTCACCGTCGAACGAGGCGAGCTGTTCGGGTTCCTGGGACCGAACGGCGCCGGCAAGACCACGACGATCCGGATGGCGCTGGGGCTGATCCTACCCACCGGCGGTGAGGTCGACCTGCTGGGCGAGACCGTGCGCACCGATCACGCCCCGCTGGAACGGGTCGGCGCGCTGGTCGAGGAGCCGGCGTTCTGGAAGTACCTGTCGGGACGCAAGAACCTGGAGTACTTCGCTCGCGCGGGCGGCACACGTGCGGATGTGCGAGCGCGGCTGAGCAAGGTGGACGAGGTGCTCGAGACCGTCGGCCTCACGGCCGCCGCCGGCAAGCGCGTGAAGGCCTACAGCCAGGGGATGCGGCAGCGCCTCGGGATCGGTCTGGCGCTGTTGGGTGCTCCGGAGCTGCTCGTCCTCGACGAGCCCACCAACGGACTCGATCCCAGCGGCATGCGGGAGATGCGATTGCTCCTGCGCCGGCTGGCCGACGACGGCACCACCATCTTCGTCTCGAGCCATCTGCTCGCCGAGGTCGAGGCGATGTGCGACCGGGTGGGTGTGATGGCCTATGGGCGCCTGGTGGCGCTCGGTCCGCCCGGAAGCCTTCGAGGTGACGCCCACGGCGTTCGTCTCGAGGTGGATGATGCCGCCGTCGCCGCTGCGGTCGTCCGTGCGTTCGAAGGCGTGTCGTTGCACGAGGAGGCCGACCCTCCAGCAGGGGCGGGCGTACTGCGCGTGTCGGTGGCCGACCGCGACACGGTGGCTGCACTCAACGCGGCACTGGTGGGGGCGGGGGTCGGTGTGCACGCGCTCGTGCCCGAGCGCTCCTCGCTCGAGGACGTCTTCCTGTCGCTGGTGGAGGGCGCCGATGTTCCGCGTTGAGCTGGCGAAGGCCTTCCACCGGTGGCGCACCTACCTGTTGGCGGCCGCGATCGGCGGCATCCCCATCGTCATCGTCTTCGCGCTGAAGGTGTCCCCGCCCGACCCGGGGGCCGCCGAGGACGCCCCGCCGTTCCTGTTCCAGATCACGTCGAACGGACTGTTCGCGGCGCTGACGGGCCTTGCGGTCGTCCAGCCGTTCTTCCTGCCACTGGCCACGGGGTTGTTCGCCGGGGACGCCGTGGCGGGCGAGGCCCAGTCCGGGACCTTGCGCTACCTGCTCCTGCGCCCGGTGCGTCGCACCCGGCTGGTGCTGGCGAAGTACTGCTCGTCGATGACGCTGTTGGGGGGACTCGTCCTCGTCACGCTGGTCTCGGGCCTGGTGGCCGGCGCCGTGGTGTTCGGGATGCGTCCGCTGCCCACGCTGTCGGGGTCCACCCTGTCGGTGACCGAAGGACTCGCGCGTGTCGGGGCCTCGGGCGTGTACATGCTCGCGGTGCTGTCGGGGATCGCGTGCATCGGGCTGTGCATCTCGACCCGGACCGACTCCGGTCCCGGCGCGGCCGTGGCGACCATCGTGATCGCGATCGCGAGCCAGATCATGGATCAGATCCCCAGCTTGGACGCGATCCATCCGTTCCTGCCGACGCACGGCTGGCTCGGGTTCACCGGGCTGTTCCGCTTCCCGGTGGATTGGGCGCCGATGCGCGCCGGGCTCGCGGTGAGCGCTGCCTACACCGCGGTGTTCCTCACGGCGGCGCTCGTGGGCTTCCGCCGCCGTGACGTCACGAGCTGAGGCCGGGTCGAACACGAACGAGCCGGGGCGTCTCGCCCCGGCTCGCTGTGATCACGTCTCGGTTCGCTGGTGCCTCAGCCGACGGCCTTGATGATCTCCTCCGACAGCTGCGTGAACTGCTGCAGGTGTTCGACGCGCTCGGTCTTGAGGCGCTCGACGATGGCGTCGTAGTCCTCGCTGCGACCCTGCGCTTCGTAGAGCCGGCGTGGCTGGAGCTTCTCGGGGTCGTCGAGCCCGGGCACCGAGGCGGCCACCTGGTAGCCGAAGTCGGGGTCCTCTTCGAAGACGATCGTCTGCTCGGCGATGCCCTTCACGCAGGCGGAGGTGTCCGGGATCTTCAGCTTCTTGGAACGGTCGTCGCCGTCCTTACCCCCCACCCGGCCGGTGTTGAGCAGGTAGGTCTCGATCGGATGGGTGGCCAGCAGTTCGAGCAGGCGGTTGCCCTGCAATCCGTGGGGGAGCGGGAAGAAGGGGTTCGTGCCGGGAACGCGCAGGAACTTGCCTTCCTCGGACGCGCCGCCCGCCGCGGTGCCGGTGGTCTCCCCGAGCATGAAGTAGGCCGCGGCCTGTTCCTGCGAGAGCTTGGCCACCGCCGGGATGATGTTCTCGTTCCGGTTGAGGATCAGCAGGTAGTCGACCGTGCCGACGTTCTGGGCGTCCTCGTAGGAGAGCAGGTCGCTCATCGAGAACACCGCCCGTCCGTTCTTCGTGTAGTGCTCGTTGTTGAAGTCGACCGTGCCGTCCTCGGCCTGGTAGACGTTCTCCATGTAGGTGCTGGCCTTGACCACCGCGCCGTAGATCGAGGGCTCGAAGTCGGGGTCGAGCGCGAACGTCTTGGCGAAGCAGCCGTTCTCGGTGCCGTAGGCCTTGCCGCCAGGCATCAGCCCCACGAAGTCGTCCTGGATCGGCTTTGACCCGTTCTGGGTGGTGAACGTGGTGGTGGTCTTGCCGGTCCCCGACAGGCCGATGATCATGAAGACCTTGTCGCCGTCGTCGGTGGGGATCACCTTGAGGCCGGCGTGGAGCGCCAGGCCGCCCTTGTTGTAGACGATGTCGTTCCACATCCGCAGGCCGCCCTTCTTCGACTCACCGAAGTAGTCGGAGTTGAGGACGCGCGTCACGTAGTGGTCGAGATCCACGGCGATCAGGCGGTCGTCGGGCCAGCCCTCGGCTTTGAGGCCGGGGGTGTAGATCACTTGCACCTGCGGCTCGGCGCCGTCGTCGCGCTCGAAGTAGAGCTTCTGCTGCATCCCGGCGATGTTGGCGTAGCGCTTCTCCATCAGCAGCCGGGCCGCGGTGCGCATCTCCGGGTCGTTGCCGATGTACCCGTCGATCTGGACCATGTCGTGGTCGGCGATGTAGGCGTCCTGCAGCGCGGCGATCTCGTCGTACTGCGCCCGAGTCATGGTCTTGCCGCTCGACTCGCGGTCGACCACGTGCGTGCTGGCGGCGCTGCGGGAGAGCACCTGGGTCTGGGTGTTGGTGTTCCCGAACTCGGAGATGCGCGTCTCGGGCATCTCCTCCGTGAACGCCCGAAGCTGTTCCGGGGTCGGGTTGACGTGAACCTCTGCCACGATGGGGCCTCCTCATGCGGGATGCTTGGGGGTTGCGCGTGACCGGCCGTTTGGACATGCCGGAGTACGGCTGAGAGTCTACCGAACGGCGTTCAGGCCTCCTTCGGCGCAACTGGCTGCGATGCAGCGGCTCGAGTTGTACGGAACGGACAAGATGATGGACATCACGGAACCGGAGCTGCTGGAGGCGATCCGCAAGGTCCTGTCGGGCGCCGGACCTGAGGTGCGGGTCGGTGTGGGCGACGACGCGGCGGTGGTGGCGCCAGGCTCGGGAGAGCTCGTCCTCACCACCGACGTGATGGTGGAGGGCACCCATTTCCGCGGTGGGCTGACGACGGCGCGTGATCTGGGGGCCAAGGCGATGACCGTCTCCCTGAGCGACATCGCGGCGATGGCCGCGAGCCCTCGATACTCGCTGTGCGCGCTCACGCTGTCCGAACGAGTTGACGCTGCCTGGGTGATGGAACTGTTCGGCGGCATGCGTGAAGCCTGCGACGAACACGCGCTGTGGCTCGTGGGCGGCAACCTCACGAGAGGTTCCGACCTCGCGATCGCGATCACGGTGGTGGGCGAGGTGGCCCCCGGCCGAGCGATCCTTCGTTCCGGAGCGATGCCCGGCGACGAGATCGTCGTCACCGGATCGCTCGGCGGGGCGGCGGCCGGCCGCCGTCTGGTCGAGGGAGCCGAGCACCGAGGACTGGGAGCGGCCGAGCGTGACGCCGTCCATCGCTTCGTGCGCCCCACCGCGCGGATCGGCGAAGCCGCCATCCTGGCCCGGGAAGGCGTGTCCTCGATGATCGACGTCTCCGACGGACTCTCGCTCGATCTGTCGCGCCTGTGTGGGGCCGGCGGCCTCGGCGCTCGCATCGATGCGGCGCGTGTCCCGATCCACGAAGCGGCCACGCTCGAGGACGCGCTGGGCGGGGGAGAGGACTACGAGGTGCTCGCCACGATCGCGGACGCAGCCGGGGCCTCGACCGAGATGCGTCGCACGTTCGGCACCGAGCTCTCGCCGATCGGTGTCATCACCGAAGCAGGCGAACTGGTGATCGTCGATCCTGCCGGGAACGATCGCCCGCTGGATGCTGCCGGCTGGGATCCATTCGCCGAGGGCGAGTGACGGTGCGAACGCGTCGAGCAGCTACGTGGTGGCGGGGCGCTTCGGGATGCGCGTGACCTTGCCGGCCTTGATGCACGAGGTGCAGGCGTTCACCCGGGTGGGGGTGCCGTCGACGAGCGCGCGGAGGCGCTGGATGTTCGGATCCCACCGGCGGTTGTTCCGCTTGTGCGAGAACGAGACCGACTTGCCGAAGAACGGCTTCTTGCCGCAGATGTCACAGGTCGCTGCCATGGCCGAACGAGGCTACCAGAGGATTTCGGCAGAGGATTTCGGCAGAGGATTCGGCACCCTTCGCGGGACCTGGCTCCGTCACGAGGTGATCTCGGCGAGGTGCTGGTCCAAGGCCTGCTGACTGAGTTCTCCCACGACCGAGGCCACCTGGGTGCCATCCGCGTCGTAGAACACGGTCACCGGCGGCCCCAGCGCGTCCAGGTCGGTGATGATGGCGCCGTCCGGGTCGAACACGCTGGGGTAGGGGATCGAGTACTGCTCGATGAAGGCCTCGGCGCCTTCTCGCGAGTCCTGGGTGTTCACCCCGACGAATCGCACCCCTGGGTGGTCGGCGGCCGCCGCGGTCAGCATCGGGGTCTCCCGTTCGCAGGGTTCACACCACGAGGCCCACACGTTGACGACCAAGGGGGTGCCTCCGAGCTGGTCCACCATCGAGCGGAAGTCCTCGGCGTCCATGGTGGGGAGGGAATCCGGGGTCGAGGGGAGCAGACTCCCGGTCGGGCTCGTGGCGGGTGTCGGCGAGGGTTGCTCGTCGTCGTTCGACCAGATGCACGCGCTCGAGACCAGCGCGATCACCACGAAGGCGAGGACGAACCGGCGGATGGGCATCGTGTCCATGGTAGAACCGACGACGGATGAGGAACCCGATGCCGCTGACCCTCGAGTCCCCGATCGCGCAGATCGACCCCCGGCTGGCCGCCCGGACCGCCGGCCGCCGGCGCAAGGGCGTCGAGCCCGCGAAAGCGGACGAGGTGCTCGCGAGCGCCTTCGACATCACCACGGTTGGTGGACTCCTGCACCACTACCCGCGCCGCTACATCGACCGATCCCGCGTGCAGACCATCCGGGAGCTGAAGATCGGCGGGTTCGTGACGGTGATCGCGCGCGTGCGCAAGGTGGCGAAGCGCCAGACCCGGAACCGTCAGACGATGGTGACGGTCACGATCGGCGACGGCACCGGCTACCTCGACCTCACCTTCTTCAACCAGCCGTGGCTGGCCTCGCAGTACAAGGAGGGTCAGGAGGTCGCGGTCTCGGGCCTGACCACCCTCTACCGGGGCCGTCTCCAGCTCTCGAACCAGGAGGTGGAGTTCCTGGGGGGCGATGACGCCGACCTGGTGCACACCGGCCGGATCACGCCGGTGCACAAGGCCTCTGAGGGCATCACCACCAGGACGATCCGCGAGCTGATCCACCGCGCGCTCGAGCAGCTGCCCACCCTCCATGACCCGATGGCCGGCGAACTGACGCAGGCGGGATCGATCGTCGCCTACGACCGCGCCGTGCGGGACATCCATTTCCCCGACGACGACCGGGCGCTCGCGCGAGCCCGCGAACGGCTCAAGTTCGACGAGCTCTTCACGCTGGAGTTGGGCGTTGCCTTCCGCAAGCATCGCGTGGAGGCCGAGCAGCAGGGGGTCGCGCACGAGCCGGACAACGAACTCACCCGCCGGTTGCTGGCGACGCTCCCGTTCGAGCCCACCGGCGCGCAGCACCGGGCGATGGCCGAGATCGGCGAGGCCATGGCACGACCTCGTCCCATGAACGTGCTGTTGCAGGGCGACGTGGGAGCCGGCAAGACCCTGGTGGCTTTGCACGCCGCGCTGGTGGCGATCGGGTGCGGCCACCAGGCCGCGATCATGGCGCCCACGGAGGTGTTGGCGGGCCAGCACCTCCGCTCGGTGGCGGCGCTCCTGGACGGCGTGGGGGGCGTCGCCTACCTCGACCTGCTGGCCACGCGCCCGGCGAAGGCCGCCGAGGGGCAGGTCTCGCTGCTCGACAGCCTCACCGACCCCGATCCGGTTCCCCACCCCACGGATGCCACCCCCGATGAACCCGTCGTGACCTACGCGATGCTGACCGGCGCCGTCACCGGCAAGGACCGGCAACGCGTGCTCGAAGGGGTGGCCGACGGCAGCGTCGACCTCGTGGTCGGGACCCACGCCTTGGTGCAGGAGGCCGTGACGTTCGCCGACCTCTCGCTGGCCGTGGTGGACGAACAGCACCGGTTCGGGCTGCACCAACGCAGCGCGCTCAAGTCCAAGGGCGGCGAAACGGACGTCCTGATCATGACGGCCACCCCGATCCCGAGGACGCTGGCGCTCACGTACTACGGCGATCTCGACGTGGTGGTCCTCGACGAGATGCCGGCGGGACGCCGTCCGATCGAGACGCGCGCCGTTCGCGGACCCGGTGAGCGCGCGGCCGCCTACGACCTCGTCCGTGGAGAGATCGCCGCGGGCCGGCAGGCCTTCGTGGTGTGTGCCGCGATCGACGAGGGCAACCGTACGCAGGTCAAGGCCGCCGAGGCCGAAGCCGAACGCCTCGCCACGGAGGTCTTCCCCGATCTGCGGATCGAGCTGCTCCACGGGCGCATGCGTCCGAAGGACAAGGAGGCGATCATGGATCGGTTCCGGACGGGCGAGGCCGATCTGCTGATCTCCACCACGGTGATCGAGGTGGGGGTCGACATCCCGAACGCCACCGTGATGCTGATCGAGAACGCCGAGCGGTTCGGCCTGGCACAGCTCCACCAGTTGCGCGGGCGCATCGGCAGGGGGGAGCATCGCTCGTTCTGCATCCTGTTCGACGAGTCCGAGCCGGAGAACGAAGAGGCTCGCGCCCGGATCGACGCGATGGTCCGGACCACCGACGGGTTCGCGCTCGCTGACGAGGACCTCCAGCTGCGAGGCGAGGGCACGCTGTTCGACACGAAGCAGTCCGGCATGCCCGACCTGAAGCTGGCGCGCCTGGCCGAGGACATGGAGCTGGTGAAGCGCGCCCGCACGCAGGCGTTCGCCGTGATCGAGGATGACCCCCATCTGGAGCGCCATCCCGAGCTCCTGGAGGAGCTGCGGCACCGGTTCGAACGCTCGATCGACTGGCTCTTCCGCTCGTAGGCTGGCGCGCATGCGCATCGTCACCGGCTCCGCCAAGGGCGCCCGTCTGGCCCCCGTTCCCGACGGCGTGCGGCCGCTCTCCGACCGTGCGCGGGAAGGGTTGTTCTCCAGCCTCGGTCCGGACGTGGTCTTCGATGCGATCGTGCTCGACCTGTTCGCGGGCACGGGGGCGGTGGGGATCGAAGCGCTCTCGCGCGGCGCGGCGCGGGCCACGTTCGTCGAGCGGTCGGCCCAAGCCGGCGCCACGATCCATCGGAACCTCGACATCACGCGCCTGGCGGCCGACGCCGTGGTGCAGACGCTGGACGTGGCCGGCTTCCTGGCGAGGACCGAGCGGCCGGGAGCTCCGTTCGACCTGGTGTTCTGCGATCCGCCGTACGACATGGCCGGGAGCGAGGTGCAACCGCTCCTGGAGGCCCTGACCGCGGGATGGGTTGCTGACCAGGGCGGAACCATCGTCCTGACCAGGGGGGAACGGAGTTCCATGCCTGTCATTCCGGTACACTGGGCCGTCGCGAGGGAGCTCCGCTACGGCGACAGCCTCGTGCTCGTGATCCGGCCGCAGGTGCCGGCCGGCAGTCAGCCAGAAGCCCTGCCAGAGAACGCGTAACGCGACACCACGGAGGTTGCATGGGTTTGACCGCCCTGTGTCCGGGGACGTTCGACCCCGTCACCAACGGCCATCTCGACATCATCGGGCGCGCATCTGAGACCTTCTCCGAGGTCGTGGTTGCGGTGCTCGAGAATCCGGCGAAACAACCGCTGTTCGCTCTGGAGGAACGTGTCGCGATGCTGGAGGAGGCCTGTTCGTCCATGGCCAACGTCCGGGTGGCCGGGTTCGAGGGGCTGCTCGTGGACTTCGCGAAGGCCCACGGTGACGCCGTCATCGTGAAGGGCCTGCGCGCCATCTCCGACTACGAGTTCGAGATCCAGATGGCCCAGATGAACCACCGCCTGGGCGAGGTGGAGACCCTGTTCATGCCCACGAACCCGAAGTGGTCCTTCCTGTCGTCCTCGCTGGTGAAGGAAGTCGCGCGGTTCGGCGGCAACGTCGAAGGGCTCGTGCCCGACCAGGTGAAGAAGCGGCTCCTCGACCGGCTGGAGGCGAGCTGACCGTGGACATCACCGCCCGGCTCAACCAGCTGGATGAACTCGTGCGCGAGGCCAAGGCCATGCCGCTGTCGTCCTCGGTGCTCGTCAACCGCGACGAGGTCCTCGACCTGATCGCCGAGATGCAGGAAGCGCTGCCCGACGAGATCAAGCAGGCTCGCTGGATCGTGAAGGACCGCGAGGAGCTGTTGTCCAAGGCCAAGGCCGACGGCGAGGCCCTGGTGGCGGCCGCCCGCGAGGAGCAGCTGAAGATGGCGCGCCAGGAGTCCATCGTGGCCCGTGCCAACGGGGAAGGCGAACGGATCCTGGCCGAAGCCGAGGCCACCGCCCGCGCCATGAAGCGCGAGGCCGAGGAGTACGTCGACGGCAAGCTGGCGCAGTTCGAGATCGGGCTGCGCAAGATCCTGGAGGACTCCCAGTCGGCGTCCAAGGCGCTCGCCAAGACCCTCGATCAGGTCGAGGTGGGTCGCGACAAGCTGCGGGCGCCCTCGACGGCCGCCGAGCAGGAGTTCGGCGATCACGAGGCTCGCCCACCGCGCGAGACCCAATTGTTCGACGAGGAGGGGTCGTGACCTTGGCGGCGATCGATGTGCGCGATCTCGTGGGCCAGCCGGGCAGCTCCCGACAGACCCACGTCGAAGGCACCGTGGACGAGCTCGGCACCGAACTGGCTCGTGTGCGCGAGGAGGATGCGGTCGAAGGTGACCTCCTCTTGGAAGGGCTGGTCGAGGGCATCCTGGTCTCGGGCACCCTTCGCGGCACGATGGCGCTGCAGTGCGCCCGGTGCCTGAAGGATTTCGAACAGCCCTTCGCGGTGGACCTGCACGAGATGTTCGTGCCCGCGCCCGACGAGGACACCGACGACTACCCACTCGACCCCGAGGGTCTGATCGAACCCGACCAGATGGTCCGGGACGCGATCGGGGTCGAACTGCCCTTCTCGCCGCTCCACAGCCCCGACTGCAAGGGCCTGTGCCCCGTCTGTGGGGGCGACCGCAACCTGGGCGAGTGTCCGGGCGACCACCCCAGCACGGATCCGCGCTGGGCAGGGCTCGAGCAGCTCCTCCAACAGATGGACCAGAACTAACCGACATCACCGAACCGAGGAAGGGATCAACCGATGGCCGTACCGAAGAAGAAGCAGAGCAAGTCCCGCGGCGACAAGCGCGCCGCCAACTGGAAGGCGAGCGCGCCCGCCTTCGCCGAGTGTCCCCAGTGCAAGCAGCCCAAGCTCTCGCACCGGGTGTGCGGCAACTGCGGGTACTACGCGGGCCGGCAGGCGGTCGAGGTCGAATAACGCACGTGGCCGACGCCCACGTGCAGGCCGCGCCCGACGCCCTCGACCACGCACTCGGTGTCGAGTTCGGTGACGCTGCCCTGCGCGAAGCCGCGCTGACGCATCGGTCCTACGCGTTCGAACGCGGACTGACGATCACGAACGAGCGACTCGAGTTCCTCGGTGATTCGGTCCTGGGCGTGGTCGTCACCGACATGGCCTACCGGTCCTACCCCGAGCTCCCCGAAGGATCCCTGGCCAAGCTGCGGGCGGCCATCGTGAACATGTCGGCCCTGGCCGACGTCGCGCGTCAGCTCGAGCTGGGTCAGCTGGTATTGCTGGGCAAGGGCGAGGAGCAGAGCGGTGGCCGCGACAAGTCCAGCATCCTGGCCGATGCCCTGGAGGCCGTCTTCGGCGCCGTCTACCTCGACCTCGGGCTGGGCGTGGCCACGGAGCTGATCGAACGGTTGTTCCGCCCGCGGATGGAGGCCTACGTCCGCGGCGAGGGCGACCGCGACTACAAGACGATCCTGCAGGAACTCGCGTCCCAGGAATTGCGGGCCATGCCCGAGTACCGGCTGGAGGAGCGCGGACCCGACCACGAGAAGGAATTCACCGCCACGGTGCATCTGGGCGGGGAACCGATGGGGACGGGGATCGGCCGCTCCAAGAAGGAAGCCGAGCAGCAAGCAGCACGGGAGGCGTACACGCGCATCTCGCAACGGCTCGCCGAACGCGGGGACGGGGGGGACTGAAGGTGGAGCTACCCGAGGTCGAGGTGATGCGCCGGGACATGGAGAAGGACGTCATCGGCCGGCGCATCAAGACGGTCGAGGTCAAGAACTCCAAGAACGCCATGCGGGTGATCCGGCGCCACAAGACGCGCAAGGAGTTCACCTCGCGCCTCACCGGTCGCAAGGTGGCCAAGATCGAGCGCCGCGGCAAGTACCTGATGCTCACGCTCGACTCCGGCGACGTGCTGGTGGCGCACTTCGGGATGAGCGGCAGGTTCTTCCGGGGGACGGGCCGCGTGGCGATGGCCCCGCACACCCATGTGGTCTTCACGTTCCAGCAGGGCGGCGACCTCCGATTCATCGATCCTCGAACCTTCGGTGAACTCTTCGTGAGCAGTGCCGACGATCTCGGGAAGGTGAAGGAGCTCCAGCACCTGGCGATCGATCCGCTCGACCAGGTGTTCACCTGGCCGACCTTCCAGTACCTGTTGGCCCAGCGCGGGGCCAAGATGAAGCCGCTGCTCATGGACCAGAAGTTCATCAGCGGCCTGGGCAACATCTATTCCGACGAGGTGCTGTTCCACGCGGGGCTCCGGTTCGACCGCATGAGCGACACGCTCAGTTCTCAGGAGGTGCGCCGGCTGTACCGCGCGATCCAGGAGATCCTGCAGGAGGCGATCAAGCTGCGGGGCACCACGCTGGAGGACGAGGCCTACGTCGATCTGTTCGGCAAGCCGGGAGAGTACGGCGCCGAGCTGAAGGTCTACGGACGGGCCGGCCTGCCGTGCCGCCGCTGCCGCACGCCGATCGAAACCGTCAAGATCAGCCAGCGGAACTCGTTCTACTGCCCCCAGTGCCAAAGCTAGTCTGAGCCAGACTAGTCGGGAGTTCAGAGGACGTCGGCACCCGCATCACGCATGCGCGCGAGCGCGCGTTCGCCGTCGCCGGGCTCCCGGTCGACCGGGCGCGTCCCGCTCCCGATCACCTGCACGGGGTAGCCGCGCATGCGGGCGTCGAGCACGGTTTCCAGGACGCAATAGTCGGTGGCGAGGCCGCAGATCACCAGCCGTTCGGTGCCGTCCGCTTGCAGCATCTCGTGCAGCACCGTGTCGTCAACCTCGCCGCTCTCGGGGTCCCGGACGCTGAACGCCGAGTAGCCGTCGCGGCCGTCCACCCCTTTGCGGACCACCTGGCCGCTCTCCACGTCCAGGTCCGGATGGAAGGCCGACCCCCAGGTCCCCTGTACGCAGTGCACCGGCCAGATCCCACCGTCCTGGGCGAAGTGTGGGGTGTGCTCGGGATGCCAGTCCTGCGTGTAGAGCACGGAGGTACCGCCCGCCACGGCCTTGGAGATCTCGGCGTTCACCACCGGCACGATCAGGTGGCCCTCGCGGACGCTGAGGCTCCCCGCCGGGTCGGCGAAGTCGTTCTGCACGTCGACCACGATGAGGGCCGTCGCGGGGTCGTAGCGCAACATGCGCCCGAGCCTATCGCCGGGCTAGGAAGATGAGGGAATGCGACGGGTCCACGTCTCGATCGAAGGTCGGGTGCAGGGGGTGTTCTTCCGCGCCAGCTGTGTCGAGCGCGCGCGCGAGCTCGGGCTCGCCGGCTGGATCCGGAACGCGCTCGACGGCAGGGTCGAGGCAGAGTTCGAAGGAGAGGCCGAAGCGATCGAGCGGATGCTGACGTGGTGCCGAGAAGGTCCACCTCACGCGCATGTCGACCGGATGGACGTGCGCGAGGACACGCTCACGGGCGAGCAAGGGTTCCGGGTCACCCGATGAAGGGTCCTGTCGTCGTGCTCGTAGAAGGCGAGAGCGACCGGGTGGCCCTGGAGGTGCTCGCGATCCGCCGTGGACTCGACCTGGCCGCCGGCGACATCGTCGTGCAGCCGACGGGCGGCATCGGCAACTTCGCGCGGCTCCTCGAACGGGCGGGATCCACCCAGGGTGTCATCTGTGGTCTGTACGACGCGGCCGAGGAACGACAGGTCCGACGCGCGCTGGAGCGAGCCGGTCTCGGCAGGCACCTCGCGCGCGCGGAGATCGAGGCGCTGGGGTTCTTCGCGTGCGAGGCGGACCTGGAGGACGAGTTGATCCGCGCACTCGGGAGCGAAGGTGTGGAGGAGGTGATCGAGTCGCAGGGCGAGCTCGGCGCGTTCCGCACGTTCCAACGGCAGCCGGCCTGGCGGGGACGTCCGTCGGCCGATCAGCTCCGGCGGTTCATCGGCACGCACAGCGGCCGGAAGGCGGAGATGGCCGCCGCGGTGATGGCCGCCCTCGAGCTCGACCGGGTGCCGGACCCCCTCGTTCGGATCCTGGCGGCCGCGCTCCGGGAAAGCGAATCACATCCCTGTTAGCATCCGCCCGTGTTCCTCCGTTCGATCACGATCCGCGGGTTCAAGAGCTTCGCGGACAAGACGGTCCTGGAATTCATCCCGGGCGTCTCCGTCATCGTGGGGCCCAACGGGTCCGGCAAGTCCAACCTGGTCGACGCGATCAGCTGGGTCCTGGGCGAACAGGGTGCCCGCGCCTTGCGTGGCGGCGCCATGGCCGATGTGATCTTCGCCGGCACCCCTTCGCGCCCGGCGCTCGGCATGGCCGAGGTCAAACTCGTGATCGACAACGGCGAGGGCAAGATCCCCGTGCCGATGAGCGAGATCGAGGTTTCACGCACGATCTTCCGCAGCGGCGAATCCGAGTACCGCATCAACGGCCAGAACGTCCGCCTCCTCGACGTCCAGGAGCTGTTGAGCGAGACGGGCATCGGGCGCGCCCTCCACACGGTGGTGGGCCAGGGCCAGCTCGAAGAGGTGCTCAACGCCAAACCGGAGGAGCGGCGGAAGTACATCGAGGAAGCCGCGGGCATCGCCAAGCACCGGCGTCGCAAGGAGCGGGCCGAGCGCAAGCTCGCCGGGCTCGACCAGGACCTGCTGCGCCTGGCCGACGTGCTCTCCGAGCTCCGGCGCCAGTTGAAGCCATTGCAGCAGCAGGCCGAGATGGCGGTCAAGCACGAGCAGCTCACCGCCGAGGCCGAGACGCTGTCGCGGAAGCTCGCCGCCGCACGCCTGCGCGCGCTGCTCCGCGAGAAGGACCGCCGCCAGGGCGGGTGGGACGAAGGGCTCGACCGGCGCACGAAGGCCCGTGAAAGGCTCGATGCTCTCGACGGCGACGTCCTGACCGCCGCGGACGCTCGCGCCACCGCCTCACGCGCCCTCGCCGACGCCGAGCAGGCGTTCCGTCAGATCACGTTCGATCGATCCCGTGCCGAGCAGGCGTTCCGCGCGGCCGTCGCTGGGGAGACCACCGCACGCCAGGAGCTGGCGTCGCAGGCGGGTCGCGCCGCCCGCCTCGACACCGTCGATGACGAGCTCGCGCGGGTGGAGGCCGAGCTCGCCCGCGTGATCGCCGAACTCGAGCAACGCGAGCGCGAGCTCGACGAGGCCGAGAACGGGTTCCGCGAAGCGGAGGAGGAGCGGCGCCGGATCGAAGAGGTCCGCCGACGGATCGGCGAGGATGCCGCCGGTCGTCGCGCTGAGGTCCAAGCGCTCGAACGGTCGGTCGCCTCGAGCGAGCGCGAGCGTGAGCGGCTCGCCGAGTCCCTCACCGCCACGCGCGAACACATCGCCGAGGTCGAGGCCGAACGCGACGGCCTCGAGGCCGAGATCGAGACCTTCGACGACGCATCGGCACCCATGAACGAGAAGCGTTCGCAGCTCGAAACCGAGCGTCGCAGCTTGGTCGACAAGATCGAAGAGCTCGAAGACATCCGCCGCCGGCACGAGAACCGTCGAGACCTGTTGGAGGCACGTCGCCAGGACATCGAAGAAACCGCGGGGTCGCGGTTCCTCAAGCAGCACAAGGGCCGGGCGCTCGGGCTGCTGAAGGATCTGGTGAAGGTCGAGCCGGGCCTGGCCCGAGCCCTGGTCGCGGCGCTGGGACCGCTGGCGGACGCCGTGGTCTACGCCGAAGCCGAGGGTGCCCTCGCCGATGCTCCGGAGGGCGACGGGGCCATCTTGGCGATCGCATCGGGCGGGCCCGTGCCGATCGGTCTCAAGGACGAGCGCAAGCTCCTCAGCGAGGTCGAAGCCGAACCCGCCGCGCGCGGCATCGTTTCCACGGTGCTGCGGGACGTGTACCTCGCGTCCTCGGTCGCGGAAGCCGCGGCCAAGCAGGCCGAGCATCGAACCGCCTCGTTCGTGACGCCCGAAGGGGTGCTCGTCGGTCCGGCCGTGATCCACACCGCCAAGGAAGCCGATGCCCGTGCCCGCGAGATCCGCGCCGAACTCCAGGTGCTCGCGCACGACCTGTCGGCCACGCTCAACAACCTCAACCCCAAGAAGGCGCGCCTGGAGGAGATCGGCGGCGAGGTCGACTTCCTGCGCGAGCAGATCGAGGGCGCCGACAGTGAGATCACCGCCGTCGCCGAGCGCCTCGGTCTGCTGGAGCGCGACCTGAGCGGCCTGCGCAAGGAAGCGGAGCTGCACCAGCAGCGCCTGACGGCATTGGATGAGGCCGTCGCGGTCTCACGGGAGCGATTGGTGGCGATCGGTCCCGTCTCATCCGAGGACATGCCGGACATGCCGGCGCTGCCCCAGCCGCCGGTGTCGGCCCGCGTCGCGGTCGAGACCCTGCGCCGCGACCGCGCCAGCCACGACGCGCGCCTCGCCCAGCTTCGCACCGAGCGGGAGGAGCTCGCCGCCCACGACCCGGTGCAGCTGCGGCTCGAGGTCGAGACCGCGGAGACCACCCGCGCCGACGCCGAGGCCGCTGTCGCCGCGGCCGAGGAAGCCGCCACCGCAGCGACCGCCGCCAGGGACGCCGCCGCGGAGGCCGAGCGCCTCGCCGCCGAGGCCGAGGCCGAGGTCAACAAGGCCTGGCGTGACGCGTCCACGGAGCTCGACCAACTCCGGGAGACCTACGAGGAACAGGACCGGGTGCGTGGCGACATCGAGCGACGGATCCGCGAAGCGGAGCGCCTCATCGCCGAAGGTCACATGGCCGATCCGCAGGAGCTCCTGGCCACGATCACCGACGAGGACAGCGTCGAGACGCTCGAGAAGCGGTCCGAACTCGTCCAGCGCCGGCTCGGCCTGCTGGGGCGGGTCAACCTGCTCGCCACCGGCGAGCTCGAGTCGATGCAGGAACGGCACGACTTCATGCAGCGCGAACTCGACGACGTGAAGAAGGCCCGCCGCGATCTGCTCGAGGTCGTGGTCCAGGTGGACCGTGAGATCACCGAGACGTTCACCACCGCCTACCGCGACGTGGCGATGCAGTTCGAGCGCCTGATCAAGGAGCTGTTCCCGGGCGGCGACGGGCGCCTCGTGCTCACCGACCCGGCCGAGCCCCTCACCAGCGGCATCGAGATCGAGGCCAGCCCCGGCCGCAAGCGCGTGAGGCGCATCAGCCTGCTCTCGGGCGGCGAACGCTCGCTCACGGCCATGGCCTTCCTGTTCGCGATCTTCACGGCGCGACCCTCGCCCTTCTACCTGATGGACGAGGTCGAACCCGCCCTCGACGACGTCAACCTGCACCGGTTCCTGCGCCTCACCGAAGGGTTCGCTCGCGAATCCCAGGTGCTGATCGTCACCCACCAGAAGCGCACGATGGAGATCGCCGGGATGATGTACGGCATCTCGCTCAACAAGGACGGCACCACGAAGGTGGTGGCCCAGCGGCTGGAGCACACCACCTCGATCGAGTCCGACGCGCGCCTCGAGGGCGAGCTCACCACGAAGGTCCCCGACGTCACGGACGAAGCGACGGACGACGTCGCCCCGGCACCGCTCGACGTGCCGGAAGCTGAGCCGGTCGGCTAGCCTGCGCCCATGTGGTACATCGCGATCTTCACTGCGCTCGCCCTCCTCGCCGTCGTCGCGTTCTTCGTGCTCAAGGGACGGGAGCGCGACGAGATGCGCGATCTCCGGTCGAAGACGCCGAACACCGGACCGGGTCACGTCCGGGACCCGCTCCCCGATCACGCCGCCAAGCAGAAGCACGCGCCTGCCCCTCACGAGACCGGCGCCTCCGGTGGCACGTTCCGCAAGGAGGGTCTGGGCGCCAAGGTCAAGGAGCTGTTCGGCAAGGGCGCTGCCGGCGAGCAGACGTGGAAGGAACTCGAGGATCTGCTGATCAAGGCGGACGTCGGCCCCACCGCCTCGGCCGACCTGGTGCAGCGCGTCAAGGTCGACTACGCCCACGGCACCGACCCAGTGAAGCTGCTCGCCACCGAGATCGAAAGCATCCTCGGTCAGGACGAGCCGCTCCACCTGCCGAAGGGGCGCACCGGCGTCGTCATGGTGGTGGGCGTCAACGGCGCGGGCAAGACCACCACGATCGGCAAACTGGCCAAGCGGCTGGTCTCCGAGGGTTTGCAGGTGTCCCTGGCGGCCGCCGACACGTTCCGCGCGGCCGCGGGCGAACAGCTCGAGGTCTGGGGCAAGCGAGCGGGCGCCAACGTCGTGGGCCAGGACCGCGGCGCCGATCCGGGTGCGGTCGCGTTCGACGCCGTGAAGTCGGCGCACGCCCACGGTTCCGACGTCCTGATCGTCGACACGGCGGGTCGTCTGCACACGAAGACCCCCCTGATGGACGAACTCGGCAAGGTGAAGCGGGTCATCGAGAAGGCGGGGGCCCGGGTCGACGAGACCCTGCTGGTGCTCGACGCACAGACCGGGCAGAACGGCATCGCCCAGGCCAGGGC
>JBKPMF010000167.1:0-4256 GCA_046732015.1 Actinomycetota bacterium | reverse complement strand
TACGGCGTGGATCACCGGCTGGGAACCCTCGGAGGGTTCGTGGCGCTGATCCGAACCGCGAGGGACCGCGGACTCAAGGTGATCATCGACCTCGTCGTGAATCACACATCCGACCAGCATCCGTGGTTCCGGAAAGCGCGCGCCTCCAAGGGTTCCCCCTACCGGGATTTCTACGTCTGGGTCGACGAGCCGCCGAAGCAGAAGAAGTCGGATGTGGTGTTCCCGGACGCGGAGGACAGCATCTGGGCGTGGGACGACAAGGCAGAGCAGTGGTACCTGCATCACTTCTACTCCCATCAACCCGAGCTGAACATCTCGAACCCGGAGGTGCGCGACGAGATCGCGAAGATCGCGGGCTTCTGGCTGGAGCTGGGGGTTGATGGCTTCCGCGTGGATGCGGTGCCGTTCCTCCTCGAAGGGGGTGCGATCCCCGGCGACGTCGATCTCGACCCCCACGATTTCCTGGAGGACTTCCGCTCCTTCATCGGCCGCCGCAAGGGCGACGTGCTGCTGCTGGGCGAGGTCAACCTTCCGGCGAAGCCGCTGCGCGACTTCTTCGGGGACCAAGGGGACGAACTCCAGTTGCTCTTCAACTTCCCGGTGATGGAGACGATGTACCTCTCGCTCGCCCGCCAGGATGCCGGGCCTCTCGCCAAGGCGATCGAAGCAACCGAACAACTCGAGGACTGCCAATTCGCGAACTTCGTGCGCAATCACGACGAGCTGATCCTGGATCAGCTCAACGAGAAGGAACGCCAAGAGGTCTTCGATGCGTTCGGCCCGGAGCCGGACATGCAGCTGTTCGGGCGGGGCCTCCGTCGGCGCCTTCCGACGATGCTGGACGGCGACCAGCAGCGCATCCGGATGGTGTACAGCCTGATGTTCAGCTTGCCCGGAACGCCGGTGCTGTTCTACGGCGAAGAGATCGGCATGGGCGAGAACCTCGAGATCGACGGACGTGTGGCCGTGCGATCGCCGATGCAGTGGACCGATGAGCCGAACGCGGGGTTCTCACGCGCGAAACCATCGCGGCTGATCCGCCCGGTGACAGAGGGGGCGTTCGGACCCATGGCGGTGAACGTCGCCGCGCAACGTCGGGATCCGGATTCCCTGCTCAACTGGATGGAGCGGCTGATCCGACGGCGTCGTGAGACGCCCGAGATCGGGTGGGGTACCTGGGAGGTGCTCGAGACCCGGCTGCCAGCCGTCCTGGCCCACCGCTGCGATTGGGAGGGCCGGACGTTCGTCGCCGTCCACAACCTCAGCGAGGAACCCTGCCTCGCACGCGTGCGCCTCGGCGCCGACATCCCTGAAGACCCGCGTGTCCATGACCTGCTGGACTCGACCGCCGCGGCCACCCACAGCCTGGAAACCAACGAACTGGAGGTCAAGCTCGGAGGGTTCGGCTATCGATGGTTCCGCATCCAGGGCCCCGAGCAGCACACCGCACCGTAGGAGCGAAAGAACCGGCCGGTGAGCGTTGTCCACTCGACTTCGGGCCCGTACAGTCGCACTCGTGGACACGCTCGCGAGCGTCATCGTGGATGAGGACGGACGATCAGCCACGTTCTCGGGTGAGATCGACCTGGCGTCCTACGAGGAACTCATGGCCGCCGTCTCGCCCCTGATGGGCTTACCCGGCAACCTCGAGTGCGACATGGCCGACGTCTCGTTCATCGACAGCAGCGGGATCCGCCTGTTCGTCCACATGCAGCGCTCCCGCGATGAGGGCTCGGCCGTGATCCTCCATCGAGCGAAGCCCAACGTCGCGCGGGTGTTCGAACTCGCGGGCGTCACGGCACTCGGGATCCAGATCGAGCGTTCCGGGTGAGTGCGGTGGCTACGACCCGCGCATTCCCGGCGAAGCCGTCGTCCCTGCGTGCCGTCCGCCGTTGGCTGCAGATCGAGGTGCAGGATGACCTGGGGGGTGACGATCTGGAAGACCTGCAATTGGCGGTCACGGAGGCGTGTGCGAACGCCATCCGCCACAGTGGAAGCACGCGGTTCATCGTCTCGGTCGACCGTTCGGAACGGTGCATCGAGGTCACGGTGCAGGATGACGGTGTCTTCAACGAAGGATGGCGCGACACCGACGATGACTCGCATCGCGGTTTGGCCCTGATCGACGCGGTGGTCGATGAGGTCTGGATGCAACGCGGAACGGCAGCGAGCCGCGGGACGGTGCTCCGGATGCGGAAATGTCCGGCGTGAGCCGGGCGGTCACGGAACGCGAAGGACCAGCACCGCGATGTCGTCGTGGCGGTCCCCCGCCTCCCAGTTGACGAACTCCTCGATCCGATCCCGAAGAGCGCTCGCCGACGACCACGCTGTTCCGCGAAGCACGGACACCAGGGCGGCCGGTTCGTCAGCGACCTCTTCGTCCTTGCCGATGAGGCCGTCCGTGTAGAGCAAGAGGGATGCGCCGCGCTCGAGGTCGATCACGACATCCTCCAGCACCACATCCTCGGTGACGCCGAGCAAGGTTCCGGGACGACCAACCTTTCGCAGTTCACCTTCACGCGAGATCGACTGAGGTGGCGGGTGCCCTCCGAGGGCCAGGGTCGCGCGGATCCGTCCGCCTTCGGTTGGCTCGAGGATGGTCAAGGCCACGGTGCAGAAACGCTCATCGAGGTCTTCCTGGATCAAGGTGCGGTTGAGGTGGTGCAGCAACTCACTCGGACGCCGCAGATGGGTGAGAGCGCGGAGCGTTCGGCGTGCGATCCCCGTCACGGTCGCCGCCTCGACCCCTTTCCCGCAGACGTCGCCGACGAGCGCCACGGTGCGACCGTCGGCCATCTCGAACACGTCGTAGAAGTCGCCTCCGATGCCGTGTTCGAGTTCCGCCGGCAAGAACAGCGCGGCGATCTCGAGCCATCCCAGCTCGGGCAGGGCCGGGGGGAGCAGGCTTCGCTGGAGCGTCCTGGCGACGAAATCTCGATCCGTGTACAGCCTCGCATTCTCGATCGCGCGGGCCATCCGGCGCGCGATCTCCTCGGCGAAGCGGAGGTCCTCGGGATCGTCGATGTCGATCGTCGGATCGCCGACGATCAGGACGCCTGGATGCGCGTCGGCGATCCGCAGGCCGATGACCAAGGTGGGTCGACCCGTGGTGGCAACGACCGTGGGCCGGCCTCCGACCTCTTTCGTGCGGGCGAGGCGCAAGGCCTCGTCGATCCATGTCGGCCGGGATCCATCCTCGGGCGCGGGATGGACGATGACATCCGAGGATCCGCGCAGCGCCAGGGCGATGGTGCCTCCCAGATGCTCGGCACCGAGCTGAAGCACCGTTTCCAGGACCGCCTTGAGGTCCAACGTTCGAGCCAGCGCCTGCGAAGCGGCGGATACCGCGTCGAGCCTGGAGATCGCCCGTTCCGCTCGATCGCGAGCTCGTGCCCGATCGATGGCCTGGGCGCACTGCTCTCCGAGAGAACCGAGCAGCGAGAGTTCGTCGTCGCTGAACGTCGCTCCGGGTGGGTATGAGGCGGAGAAGCCTCCGATCGGCTGGCCCCCCAAGAGCATCGGGACACAGACGAGGGTGTGGTCGGCCTGCTCCCCCCGGCCGACCAACGCCGGATAGCGAGCGTCGCGTTCTTCGGTCGTCGAGAGCACGACGGGACGGGCGTCACGGATCGCGTCCGCCATCGGTAAGCGCTCCTCCAGCCCGAAGCGATGCCAGTAGCGGTCATCGCCCTGTTCGTATCCCGTCACCCCGACCAGCGAGACCTCGTCCCCTTCGACGAGCCCGACGGTTCCGGCGCTGGCACCTGCAGGGCGGATCCCCCGGTGCAGCATGACGCCCACCACGTCATCCACCGTGGACGCCTTGCCGAAGGCAGCCGTCGCGTCCTTCAGGATCTCGGTGCGTCGCGACTGCTCGAGCGCAGCCGTGCGAGCCTGTTGCTCCTGGGCGAACAGCTGCGACGTGTCGATCGCCAGGGCCGCGGATGTGGCGATCTGCTCGGCGAGGCGAAGGTCGTCCTGCGAGTACCGCTGATGGGTCTCCGACCCGATCATGGTGATCGCTCCGATCACGCGACCACGTGCCCTGAGTGGAACGACCATGGCGCATCGCAACCCGAGACCTCGCATCGTTTCGAGGAGCTCGTCGTCGTCGATGAGGGCCTCGAGCATCTCGTCGCTGATCGTCTCGGTGAGTTCGGAGACGCCCGTGCGGATCACGTGGGGACTGCCCGACGGCGCATCCGGGTCCGAGGGGAAGCGGCGCTGCAGCTCATGTGCCAACGCCACCTTACGCG
>JBKPMF010000166.1:0-8915 GCA_046732015.1 Actinomycetota bacterium | reverse complement strand
GCCCAGCGGTTGGCACCCGCGCGGTGTCTCGCGACGGTTCGAGAAGGTCTTCGGCCAGCCCCTGTTGGTCGTGGCTAACGAATCCGTTACGACGCTCGCCCCGGCTCCCGACCACGGTTAGCATTCCACGCGAAAGGGGGCTGGTACGTTGGCGACTTCGCTCAGCGTGTTCATCTCCGTCGACATGGAGGGCATCGCCGGCATCACCACGGTGCGTCAGTGTCGACGGGGCACGGACGACTACTCGTGGGCCCGCGAGCTCATGACCGACGAGGCGAACGCCGCGATCGAGGCGGCCTTCGACGCCTCGGCTCGCAAGGTCGTGGTCAGCGATTCACACGCCGACATGGGCAACCTGCTGCCCCACCACCTGGATCAACGCGCCGAACTCGTGCAGGGAACGCCCAAGGTGCCGTTCAGCATGATGACCGGCATCGAGGAAGGGTTCTCATGCGCCGCATTCATCGGCTACCACGCCGGCGCGGGCACGTCCGAGGCGGTCCTGGACCACACCTACACCGGGTTCTTCACCGACGTGCGGGTCAACGGCGAGTCCTGGAACGAAACGCACCTGAACGCGGCGCTCGCGGGGACGTTCGGCGTGCCCGTGGGGTTCGTGGCGGGTGACCGCGCGTGCTGCGAACAGGCGAAGGAGAAGCTCCCGTGGATCAGGACCGTCGCCGTCAAAGAGGGGTTCGGCAATCGGGTGGGGCGTTCGCTGTCGCCTGCCAAGGCCCGCGCCGCCATCCACGGCCTGTTCAGCGAGGCGGTCAAGAACGCCGGTCAGATGGAGGTCTTCGCGCCTGACGGACCCTTCACGTTCGAGATCGACGCCATCGGCACCGCGGTCGCCGACATGTGCGCGTTGTCTCCCGGCACCGACCGGGTCGGGCCGCGGACGGTGCGGTTCGAGACCGACGACTTCCGGATGCTCTACCGGTGCCTGCTCACCTGGATGAACCTCGGCAACCGGGTCGCGCCCAGCTACCCCGTGGAGTAGGAACACCGCGCGGTGCTCCTCACCCTGCGTCACGAGCGCTCGCGTAGGCGGCATCCACGATCTGCATCACGATCCGGCCGTCCTCACCGCTGGGACGGGGTTGCCGACCTTCCGACACCGAATCCAGGAACTCGGCGACCTGCGCCGAATACATCGGCTGCGTGCAGTGCTCGTAGTCCTCTGAAAGCGGGGTGTCGGGCCAGATGCGCTCGTAGCCCTTCGTGCCGTACACCTCGGTGTCCGCTTCCAAGCCGCCGATCCGAGACTGCCACCAGCCCGATTCGACCACGCTGTTCGTGCCGTTGTCCCAGCCGATCAGCAGGATGGCATCGTCGTCGACCTCGTAGCGCCCTTCGGCATACCGGGTGCCCACCGCGGCGCACACCCGGCCCGGCGCGGGGTCGCCCAGCAGGAACCGAGCCGTGTCGATCGCGTGCACACCCATGTCGAGCAGCGCACCGCCGCCGGCGAGCTCGCGGTCGGTGAACCACCCCGTGGGACCCCACCGCTCGTGCGCGCCGTAGCCGCGGGTCTTCACCACCTCGCCGAGCGCGCCCGACGCGATCCGGTCGCGCAGGGCGATCACCTCGGTGCGGAACCGCCAGCAGTGGGCGACCATCAGCCAAGCGGCCGACGAGCGCGCGGCATCCAACATCGCGTCGCACTCCTCGACGGTGGTCGCCATCGGCTTCTCGACCATGACGGCCGTACCCGCCCGCAGCAGCGCGATCGACTGCGGGGCGTGCAACGCGTTCGGGGTGGCCACGATGGCGGCATCGAGATCAGGGTCGGCCGCGAGCGCTTCCCAGTCGGTCGTGACCTGCTCGATGCCGTAGCGGTCGGCGTACACCCGAGCGGTCTCCTCGCGATGGTTGGCCACCGCGACCAGTTCATCGCCGTGTGCGAGGACACCGCGCGCATGGAAATCTTGGATCCACCCGCACCCGAACAGCGCGACCCGCATCGTCAGCCCTTGACCCCCGTCAAGGTCACGCCTTCCACGAACACCTTCTGGGCCAGGAAGAACAGGATGATGATCGGCAGCATCATCAGCACCGACGCCGCCATCGTGAGGTTCCACTGCGCCTGGTAACGCTGTTTGAACTCCGCCAATCCGAGCGCCAGCGTGTAGAGCTTCGGGTTGTTCCCCACGAAGAGCAGCGGCGCGAAGAAATCGTTCCACGCGAACAGGAAGTTGAACAGCGCCACCGCGGCGATCGCGGGCTTGGCCAGCGGCACGATCACCCGGGTCATGATCTGCCATTCGTTCGCGCCGTCGACACGGGCGGCGTCCGACAGTTCCTCGGGGATCGTCATGAAGAACTGCCGCAGCAGGAAGATCGAGAACGCGTCACCGAAGAAGCTCGGCAGGATCAACGGCGTCAGATGATTGATCCAATCCAGCCGCACGAAGATGATGTAGAGAGGCACGATCGTCACCTGGAACGGCAGCATCAGCGTCGCGAGCACGGCCACGAACGCGAACTGCCGCCCGCGCCACTGCATCCGCGCCAAGGCGTACGCCACGGGCACGCAGGACACGATGGTGCCGACCGTCGTAAGCACGGCCACCTGTGTGGTGTTCCAGGTGTACCGGATCAGCGGGATCTCGCTGAACACGTCCAGGTAGTTCCGGAAGTTGAACGGCCTCGGGATCAACGAGGAGGTCAGCGCCTGCTCCTGGGTCATGAACGAGGTCACCAGGATGAAGAACATCGGGACCATGAAGATCACCGCGACGACGATCAGCACCGTGTGGTCGATGAACGCCTGCAGCACCCGGTGCCGCTTGGTGGCCTGCGGGATCGCGCGGATGGGGATGTCGACGGCGCTGCCGTAGCGGGCGGTCGGGGTGGTGACGCTCACTTGAACATCCCGCCCTGGTAGTGGACCCATCGGTTCGACGTCTTGATCAGCACCAACGTGCAGATCATCGTGATGATGAACAACACCCACGCCATCGCCGAGGCATACCCCATGCGGAAGTACGAGAAGCCCTGCTGGAACAGGTAGATCGAGTAGAACAACAGGGAGTTCTGCGGGGCACCGAGGGACGATCGCTGTCCGCCCAAGGTGGTACTGGCGACGTAGGCCTGCGTGAAGTACTGGAACGCCTGGATCACGCCGATGACCAGCGAGAAGAAGATCACCGGCGTGATCATGGGCAACGTGACGTGCCGGAACTTCTGCCAGGCGCTGCCGCCTTCGATGTCCGCCGCTTCGTACAGATGGCGAGGCACGTCGAGCAGCCCTGCGAGGAAGATGATCATCGCCTCACCGATGCCCCACAGGGCGAGGATCACCAGCGCCCATTTCGAGGAACCCGGCGAGTAGAACCAGGTCGGCGGCTTCCCGATCCCGATCCCGGACAGGAACTTGTTGATCGGTCCGTACGCCGGGTTGAACAGGAACAGGAAAGCGAGCGAGCCGGCGACGATCGGTGCGATCGCCGGCAGGAAATAGAGGGTGCGGTAGACCTTGACGCCCTTGCGCGGTTTCGTCAGCAACGTCGCCGTGGCGATGGCGAACACGATCTGCAGCGGCACCGCGACCGCGATGAACCACACCGTGTTCTTGATGGCTTTCCAGAACAGGATGTCCTCGGTGAACATGTACTTGTAGTTGGCGAACCCCACCCACTGCGGGGAGCCGAGCAGGTCGTAGTGGGTGAACGAGAAGTACAGGCTCGACACCATCGGGTACACGATGAAGACGCTGAACCCGATGATCCACGGCGACATGAACAGCAGCACCGTGGTCCACCGGGCATGCCGCCGCGGGGACGAGCGTCGAGCTCGGATCCCCGCGGCGGTCCCGGTGATGGACGTGGACGCGATGGTGGCGTCCCCTATGGAGCCTGTGCCTGCGACAGTTGGTCGTTGATCTGCTTAGCCACCTGATCGAGGCCCGCCTGGAGATCAGGCACCTTGCCGGCCTGCCATTCCTCCATGAACGAGGCCATCAGGTCCTGGTCAGCCTGGCCGATCGCCGACGTCTCCTTGTAGTGGGATCCCTCGGCCGTGAGGATGTCCAGGAAGGTCTGGAACTGCGGCGTGATGTCCAGGTCGGGTGAATCCAACGCGGCGTACGTCGTCGGCACGTTCCGCACGGTGTTGGCCATGTAGACCAGCGTGTCCGTGTCGGTCGCCATCCACGACACCAGCAACCATGCGTCCTCCGGATGCGGTGAGCCCTTGGGGATGCCGATGATCGTCCCGCCGACCTGACCCATGCCGTACATGTCGGCGTTGTCGTCGGGCACCGGGAACGGCGCGGTCATGTACGGGACCGCGGGCGGGTCGCCCATGAAGTTCTCGGACGTGCGCCACTCACCGTCGATCGTCATGGCGACGCGGCCGGTCTGGAAGTCCTGCTCCTCGCCCCACTCGTCACCTTGACCTGCCACGAACCGCTGCAGGTTGTCGTAACCGTAGAAGTCGACGAGCTCCTTCTGCCAGTGCGCCATCTCCTGCCACGCCGGGTCGGTGTTCACGGCGGCTTCCGTCCCGTCGTCGTTGTACCACTTGGCGTTGAACATCGTGGAGATCGTGACGACGTTCGTCTCGTAGTACGCCATGTAAGGCACGAACCCTGCGACCTTGATCGATCCGTCGTCGTTGAACACCGTGAGTTTCTTCGCCGTCTCGACCAACTCCGACATCGTCTTCGGAGGCTCAGTGATGTTGGCCTTCTCGAACATGTCGGTGTTGTAGTAGAGCCCGTAGGCGTCCGTCAGGAAAGGCAACGCGCACGTGCTGCCGCCGAAGCTCGTGTACTCGGTGGCAGAAGCCGGGAACTGACTTTCGTCGAAGTCCGTGGCCTCCATGTACGGGGTGAGGTCCTGCCACGCCCCGCTCTGACAGAACTTGCCCACGTTGTCGAAGCTGAACGACAGCGCCGCGTCGGGCGGGGTCCCGCTGTTGATCGCCGCGAGCATCTTCGTGTCGTCGACGTTGCCGACGCTCTTCACGGTGATCCACGGGTACGCCTCCTCGAACGAGGCGAAGATCTTGTTGAAGTCCTCCAGTTCGGCCTTCGACGTCCATGCGCTCCACATCTCGATCGTGACCGGCTCGTGCGACGCACTCGCGTCGGCGTTGATCGAAGGCTCGTCGTCGCTGCCTCCCGCCGTGCACGCTGCCGACACGAGCGCGAAGGTGACCAACGCCACCAACCAACGCTTCATCGTGCCCTCCCTCCCCGAGCCAGGCCCGGATCATCCACGAACCCATCCATCCAACCGTTCCCTACGTTGCTTCGGGTGCATCGAGGTTTCATGCGGACACCTTCCCTCGTTCGAACAGGTGGTCGTGCGCGGCCTGCAGGGCCATCGACACCGAACCGTGCAGGGTAGCTTCCTCTCCCAGGGTCGAGATCTCGATCCGGGGCCGGAAGGGCGACAATTCGCGGAGTTCCTGCTCGACGGGTTCGAGCAGGAGGTCGCCGTTCCCACCGATCCCGCCGCCCAGGATCACGAGTTCGGGATCGAGGACCGAGGAGATCGCGGCGATCGCCAGCGCGATCCGGGCGGCTTCCGTTCGCACCACGCGCCTGGCCTTGGCGTCGCCCTTCCTCGCTTCGGTGAAGACCTTCTTGGCGGTGAGCGGCGAGGTCATCCCCAGGCGGCGCGCGGTCGCCACCACGCCGGCGGCGCTCCCCGCCGCATCCAGCGGGCCTCGACGCCGGCTCGACGGATCACGCAGATCGGTTCCGGCCAGCGGGAGGTAGCCCACCTCACCGGCGGCGCCGCCGCTCCCCCGGTAGAGCTCGCCGTTGAGGACGAGCCCCATGCCCACGCCGGTCCCCAGATGCAGATAGACGAAGTTCTCGACCCCCTTGCCGATGCCGTGCCACTGCTCGCCGAGCGCGGCCAGGTTGACGTCGTTCTCGAACGCGATCTTGGTACCCAGTTCCTGCTGCACGGCCTCGACCAGACCCTGGCGTCCCCAACCCGGTAGCGCGTACGCGAGGGCGACCTGTCCTCGATCGGCCTCCAGCACGCCCGGGCTGCCCACGGTGGCGAACGTCACCTGCTTCCAGCGGATACCCGCATCGCCCGCCAGGCCGTGCGCCACGGCGCCGATCTGGGTGATCAGGGTTCGTGCGCTCTTAACGCGGGCCCGCTCGTCCCGGCGGGCGACGAACTCCCCGGTGACATCGGCGATGGCGGCACGCACCCAGTGACGTCCCACATCGATCCCCACGACCCACCCTGCATGGGGATTGAGTTCATAGAGCACGGCGGTGGGCCCTTTGCCCCCGCTCGAGCGGCCGGCCTCACGCACGAGCTTGGCGCGGAGCAGGCCGGTGAGCGCCTGGGACACGGTCGGCTTGGACAACGCGGTCTCCCGGGCGATCTGCGCGCGGGAGACCGGGCCGACGCGACGGACGCTCTCCAGCACCGTGCGCTCGTTGATGACGCGGAGCAGGCTGGGGGTTCCGGCGACGGACGTCTGGACCAGGCTCGTGAGCGATCCCTCCCAGCTCAAAGGAAACTTTCCTAACTATTGAGCCGGATGCTACGCTGCGCCCTCAAGGGGCGTCAAGACACGAGGCGGCACGATCCCCGGCCGCGGCGACCGCCCGGGTCGCGGGAGGTTCCCACGAGCGACGAGACAGCCCTCGACCGAGGCCACATCCTGGCCATCGTCCGGTTCCACGAGCCCGTCGAGCTTGACCCGATCCTCGCGGCCCTCACGGACGGCGGCATCGAGATGCTCGAGGTCACCCTGGACACGCCCGGCGCGCTCGACGCGGTACGTCGCGCCTCGGGAGCCGGAACGTTCATCGGCGCCGGCACGGTGCTCACGTCCGACGAGGTCCACGGCGCCGCCGATGCCGGTGCCCGGTTCGTGGTGAGCCCCGCCGTGATCCCCGAGGTCATCACCACCGCGCTCGCACTCGGCCTGACGCCGGTCCCCGGCGCCTTCTCCCCCACGGAGGTCCAGCTCGCGAGGTCGCTCGGCGCCGGGATGATCAAGTTGTTCCCCGCGTCCACGGGTGGACCGGCCCATCTCCGGGCCCTCCGAGGGCCGTTCGGCGGCGTTCGATTCGTACCGACCGGGGGGATCGGGATCGCCGACATCGGTGCCTACCTCGCGGCCGGAGCCGCATGCGTCGGCATGGGCACGACCTTGACCGGGGCGGAGCCGCCCACGTCAGGCGTCGACCTGGACCGGGTCCGCGACCGCGCCGCAGCCGCCGTGTCAGCCGCCGGGGAAGCGCGGCCGGAGCCTCGGTGAACAGCTTCGATGTGATCGCGCTCGGGGAGACGATGCTGTCGTTGGTGGCCACCGACGGACCACTCGCATCGGCGACGCGGTTCCACGTCACCCACGGGGGCGCGGAGACCAACGCCCTGGTGGGACTGTCTCGGTTGGGACTCCGCACCGCCTGGGTGAGCCGGCTGGGCAACGACGTCGTGGGAGACCGTATCCACGGGGCCTTGGCCGAGGAGGGCATCGACCTGCGTTGGACCCGGCGGGACGAGCACCGGCCCACCGGTGTGATGATCCGCGACACCCAGGGGTGTGTGGAGTACCGCCGAGCGGGCTCGGCGGCTTCGGCCCTGTCGGTCGGCGATCTCCAGAACGTCCCGATCGAGACGGCCCGAGCGGTGGTGGTCACGGGTATCACGGGCCTCCTCGGCGCGGAACCGCAGCAGGCGGCGCTGGCGCTGCTGACGCGGGCCACGGGGCTGCGAGCGGTCGACGCCCATCTGCGACCCGGCCTGTGGGGATCGGATCGCGGCCGCGAGCTCGTGCTCCCCCTGATCGCGAACTGCGACCTCGCGCTGGGTGGCGAACACGAACTACGGCACCTGGTGGGTGAGGACGACGCCTCGGTCCACGGTGAGGCGCTCGCTCGGCGTATCCACGAACTCGGTCCGGCGGAGATCGTGGTCAAACGAGGGCCGGACGGCGCCGGTGTCCTCGATCGCGCCGGGCGATGGCACGAACATGCCCCCGCACCGGTGGCGGATGTCGACCCGGTGGGGGCCGGCGACGCTTTCAACGCCGGCTACCTCGCCGCCCGCCTGGGCGGCGCCGACGCGGCCGAAGCGCTCGTCCAGGGAGCCCATTGCGGCGCTGCGGTCGCCGGCGTGATCGGCGACACCGAGGGCTTTCCTCGACCGGGTGAGCGCGCGTGAGGCGATCAGAAGTACGTCGCCACGGCCTCGACCACGACATCGTCGTCGTCGAGGACGGGCAGGACCCTCCACTTGTCGAACGCGGTACAGGGGTGCGAGACGCCGAACCGGATGACCTCGCCGACGGCGAGCGCGAACCCTTCGTCCACCCGGCAGAACGCGTGTTGGTCCGCGACGCGATCAACGGTGATGCCTCGGGCATCACGCTGGGTGCCGTCCCAACCCTGGATCGAGATCGGCACCGGCAGACCCTGGTCGAAGGACGTGTCCCGTCGTCCGAACCCCACGATCGCGAGACCGGGTTCGGGCAGCGACGAGACCGCAGCCCACAGCTCGAGCGCGGGGTGGAACCGCCCCGCGGGATCCTCCACGGCGGCGAACGGGGACCGCTCGGCGTAGAAGCCATGGTCATGGGTCAGCGTGCATCCGGGGCGGATCACCACGCGCACGCCGCCGGCGTGGTCCGGCCGCGGCTGGGTCAGCGCTTCGGCCGCGAGGTCGAAGAAGGTGCTGCCACCGGCGGTCACGAGCATCTCGTGGCCTTCCCCGACGAACCCCTCGAGGAGCACGGCGACCGACAGCGCGTGGAGGTCGCCCAGATACCGCCGAACGGCGTCGAGGCACTCGGGGCGTCGTTCGGTGCAGACCGTGCCTTCGTAGCCGGCGACCCCGCGCAGTTCCAGGACCGGCGAGGCCGCGACCGATGCGGCGACCTCGATCGCATCGGCCACGGATCGGGCACCCGTGCGACCGCCCGGGTGACCC
>JBKPMF010000165.1:0-1971 GCA_046732015.1 Actinomycetota bacterium | reverse complement strand
CTACACGCTCAACCAAACGGTCTTCCTGCGGGCCAAGCTCTCACCTCCACACGCTGGATTCTTTGTAGGGGTGACTCGACGTGATCCCGGATCCAACGTCTGGATCCGTGTGGATGGGGTTCGCGTTTCCCAAAGTGGGGGCGTGCGGTGGAGGTGGAAGACGACCTTCCAAGATGCCCATAGGAACGGCCCGTACAGATTCAAGTTCGAGATCCGTCGGCACAGAGAGAGCAACGATGTGCGGGTCTGGGTGCTCTTCCGCGATCAGAACCCGCGTGCCACGCCCGACTGATCAGGTTGGAGATGATCCGTCACGGGTGAGGGAGTAAGCGGCCTGCCCGCCGAAGACGAGGCTCACCGCGATGACGAGCCAGTTGAGGAAGGTGAAGCCATCGTTCACTCCCTCGATGATCGTGAGGATCAAGATCACGGTGAAAGCGAGGACGAACAACCATGCTCTCGTTCGATCCACGAGCCCTCCTCAGGGTCGGTCCGGCGATCAACTCTCTCCGTGAGAGAACGGCGTAGCCTACCCCGGCGGATCCGGTCCCGGTAAGGGGGAGGTTGAGTTCCGTGAGGACGTACACGTGCGAGGAAGCCGCCGAGCGGGTCGGGGTCGAGCCGTCCTATCTCGACCGACTGGTCGAGCTCGGCGTGCTCGCTCCCGAGGAGCCCGATCGCTTCTCAGGCGGCGACGTGCGCCGTGTGCTGATCTGTCGGTCGCTCGAGGATGCCGGGATCCCGCTCGAAGCCGTCGGGGCCGCTATCCAGCGCGGCACGCTCTCGCTCGACTTCTTCGACGCGGCCGCCTATGAGCGGTTCTCCGCCCTCGCCGACGAGACGTTCCGGCAGGTCAGCGAGCGGACCGGCATCCCGCTCGAGCTGCTGACGGTCGTCAGGGAGGCGATCGGGATGGCGCCACCCTCGCCCGACGATCGGTTGCGCGAGGACGAGGTCGCGATCGTGCCGTTCATCGAGATGCAGCTCGCCGAGGGCTTCCGCCCCGCGGGCATCGAGCGACTGCTCCGCGTCCAGGGCGACAGCATCCGCCGGATCACCGAGCAGGAAGGTGCCTGGTGGCAGTCCGAGGTGCTCGGGCCCGCCTTGGCCGAGGGCAAGCGTCCGGATGACGTCGGGCACGCCGAACTCTCCGATCGGATCTCACCGCTGGCGGAGCAGACCGTCCTGGCCATGTACCACGCCCAGCAGACGCGTGCGTGGACGGCGAACATCATCGATGCGTTCGAGGTGATGATGGAGCGGGCGGGGATCCACAGTCGCCTCCAACGGCTCCCGGCGATCTGCTTCCTCGACATCAGCGGTTACACCCGCCTGACCCAGGAACACGGCGACGACGCGGCGGCCGACGTCGCTGCGACGGTCGCGCGGCTGGTGCGGCGCAACTCGTTGGAGCACGGCGGCAAACCCATCAAATGGCTCGGCGACGGCGTGATGTTCCACTTCCCCCACCCGGGCCCGGGCGTTCGCGCGGCACTCGAGATGGTGAGCGGGCTCGCGGATGCCGGACTGCCGCCATGCCACGTGGGACTGGCCGCCGGCCCGGTCCTGTATCAGGAGGGCGACTACTTCGGCCAGACGGTCAACCTCAGCGCGCGGATCGCCGACTACGCGCGCGCGAACGAGGTCCTGGTCAGCGCCGCGGTCGTCGACGCCTCGCAGGACGAGGGTGTGTCGTTCGACGACATCGGTCCCGTGGAACTCAAGGGCGTGTCGGGAACTGTGCACCTCCTTCGGGCCGGCCTGACCGGCTAGCACGAGCTGGCCGACGCACCCACGGACTGCTGCTTGAAAGGATGAGGGGCCTGGAGGGCATCGACGACGTCGACGGATCAGCCGTCACCATCTATGCGAACGGAACGGTATTCACCGGGAACCGCCGGCGCCCGTGGGACGAGGCATGCGCGGTTCGCGGCTCGACCGTGCTGGGTGTCGGTCCCACATCGGAGGTTC
>JBKPMF010000164.1:0-6264 GCA_046732015.1 Actinomycetota bacterium | reverse complement strand
GAACCACGGCACCCAGAACACCCCCCGACCGAACAACGTCAGCAGCGCGGGCGCCAGTGTCACCACCAGCAGACCGGCCAGGGCGACGGCCACCGCCAGGCCCACCCCGAACTGCTTCACCGTGGGATCGCCGTTGATGATGAAGCTTGAGAACACGCAGAACATGATCAGCGCCGCCGCGGTCACCACGTGCGCGCCCGACCCCAGCCCCGAGATCACCGCCTGGCGCGGCGCCTCGCCCTCGGCGTGGTGCTGCTGGATCCGGCTGACCAGGAACACCTCGTAGTCCATCGAGAGCCCGAACAGCACCGCGAACATCATCAGTGGCACGAAGCTCGCGATCGGCACCGTGCCCTGGGGCGCGTCCAACCCGATCAGCGACAGACCCCAACCCCACTGGAAGACCGCGGTGAGCACGCCGAGGGCCGCCGCCACCGACAACAGGTTCGTGACCGCCGCCTGCACGGGCACCAGCAGCGAGCGGAAGGCCACCATCAGCAGCAGGAAGCTGAGCGCCAGCACGGTGAGGACCACGAGGGGCAGCCGTTCGGCGATCACGTCGGCCAGATCGACGTTACTCGCCGTGCTCCCGCCGACGTGGGCGGCGATGCCTGAACCGGCGGTCGCGGGGGGCAGCACGTCCTGGCGCATCGTCGTGACCAGCGTTGCGGTCGCAGGAGAGGACGGCGCGCGCTCGGGGATCGCGCTCATGATCAGGGCGTCGCCGGCTTTGTTGAGCTGTGGGGGGAACATGCCGACCACGCCCCGCGTGCCCGAGATCGCATCCTGTAGGGCCACGATGCGCGGGTCGGTCGCCCGTGGATCGCCGCCGGCCTTCGTCACCATGGCGGTGAGCTGCCGCTTGAGCCGCAACGCGACCTTCTTCTGCTGCTCGGCCTGCGCCTGCTGTCGCTTCAGGTCATCAGCCTGGGCCTGCAGCTCCTCGCCTTGGGCTTCGAGGGTATCGCCTTGGGCTTCGAGGGCGTCGCCCTGGGCCTCGAGGGCCGCCGCCTGTTGCTTGAGCCGCTCGGCCTGGGCGAACAACGACTCCGCCTGGGCAACCAACGAGGCGGCTCTCGAGCGGTAGGGCGCGAGCCGCGCGCGGGTGGTCGCCTCCTTGTCCTCGAGCCGGGCGAGCCGTGCGCGCAGCCGTCGCAACCGGTCGGGATCGGTCGTGTGATCGATCTGGTGCTGGACGAAGCGCTCGCGTCCCAAGGTCGCGACCAGGTGGGCCGCGATCGGGGCCGCTCGGCGGATCAATCGTTCGGCCTCCGCACGCAGTCGGGCTTCCTGGGCGCGCAGCCCGGCCTCTTCCTGTTCGAGCTCCGTTTGGCGTTGTTGCAGGACCGACGCCTTGCGTTCGAGCTGGGCCTGCTCCCGCTCCAGCTCGGCCTGGCGCTGCTTCAGGGCGTCCGCCTGTGCCTGCAGCCGCCGCTGTTCGCGCTTCAGTTCCTTCTGGAGCGCGGTGGCACGGTCGTACTTCTTCGTGTACTCGGCGCTCGGTGCGGCGACGGGGTCGAGGGTGCTCGCGATCAGGAGCGGCCCGTTGTATCCGACGCCGAACCCCTCCGTCATCAGGTCGTAGGCCTGGCGTTCGGTGGTGTCGGTCGGCGTGACACCGACATCCTCCTGGCCGAACTGCAACGAGAACAGCGGGATGATCAACGGCACCAGGATCACCAACGACCCCACCACGGCGACCCACGGATGCCGAGCCACGCCGCGCGCCCAGGCATCCCACCGCCGCTCCCCCACCTTGCGCGGCTTCGGGCGGAGGAACGCGGGAACCTTCACCCGTCGCACCCAGTCCCCCAGCAACGACAGGATCGCCGGCAACAGCGTGATCGAGGCGAGCACGGCCATGAACACGGCGATCGCCGAGGCGAACCCGAGCGAGGTGACCAACGGGATCCCGGCGACCGCCAGCGACGCCAGCGCGATCACCACCGTGCTGCCCGCGAAGACGATGGCGCTGCCCGAGGAGGCGACCGCGTTCGCGATCGACGTCTCCACCTCCATGCCCTCGCCGAGTTGATCGAGGTGCTTGGTCACCAGGAACAGCGCGTAGTCGATGCCCACGCCGAGGCCGATCATCGTCGCGAGCGTGGGGGCCACCGAGGGAACCGCCATGACATGGCCCAGGAGGCCGATCGCCGAGAGCCCCACCGCGAGCGCGAAGGCCGCGGTGACGATCGGCGTCCCCATGGCGATCAGGCTGCCGAAGACCAGCGCCAGGATCACCATCGCCGAGACGTTGCCGATGAGCTCGCTCTCGCCGGTGTCCGGCGACGAGAGTACCGAGCCGATCGAACCACCGACGGCGACCTGGATCCCGGCCTTGGTCGCCGGCGCGGTGGCATCCAGGGTCGCCTGGGCTAGCCGATCGGTGATGAATCCCGAGTCCACGCTGAGCAGCACGGGCATGAACGCGATCCGCTCGTCCTCGGACAGCAAGCCGACCGTCCTGCCGTCTTTCGTGAGGGGGTTGACCACGCTGTAGACCTCGCGCGAACGCTTGATCGCCTTGTACGTCGCGGCGATCGCGGCGCGGTTCGCGGGGTCGGTGAGCTTGCCCTCATCGACCGCGAACACGAACGGGTTCGTGCCGTTCTGCTGTGGCGGGAACCGCTGGGCCAGGATGTCGAACGCCGCCTGGCTGTCGGTCCCCGGCAGGGTGAGCCCGTTGTCGGTCTTGGCGCCGTAAGCCTTCACCAAACCGAGGGCCAACGCCGCAAGCCCGATCCACACCACGATCACGATGATGCGGTGGCGGGCCGTGAGCCCTCCGAGCCGGAACAGGAACCTCCCCATGCTCGCTCCTTCAGGCGGTGCTGCAGCGAACGCAGAGCACGGCCCAGGGTCGCGCCTCGAGGCGCTCCTCTGGGATCACCGCTCCGCAGCGATCGCACTGCCCGTAGGTGCCGTCGTCGAGCTTGGCCAGGGCCCGCTCGACATCGGCCAGCTTCGCGGTGAGCGCGTCGGCCTGGCCCACCCGTTCGATACGGCCGATCGCTTCGTTCGTCCCCTCGCCCACGCGTTTGCCGAACCCGATCGTGGCCGCGGGATCTCGTGTCACCGTCGTGATGTCGGCCAGCTCGGCCAGCAGGTCGTCACGGCTGACCATGAGCTCGGCACGGATCGCGGCGGTGTCCATCGAGCGTCCGACGTCACTGCCGGCGCATGAGGTCGGGGTCCCCGCCCACCGCGTCGGCGAGATCGCCCTCGGACGCGCGCAGCACCTCGGGCGAGGCGACCCCGCGGCGCTGTTCGATCTCCTTGTAGACCTCGGTGGCGTAGTCGACACACAGGACCACCAGGTCGCCGGGGCGCGAGCGGTCGAGGGCCTGGCGCGCGGCGTCCATCTCGTCCAGTACCACCTCGACGCTGCCGGCGCGCGCGCCACCCTGGATCGCTTCGACCACCCCTTCGCGGATCAGCTCCGCGGTCTCCCCGGGCTCGCGTCCGCGGCTCTTCGTGTCCTCCCGGACGATCACCTCGTCGAAGTACCGCGCCGCCACGCGCCCGAGCTCCTTCATGTCCTCGTCGCGCCGGTCGCCCGCCGTCGCGACGACCGCGACACGCAGGTTCGCCGACCACGACGCTTCCCCGGGACGTTCGCCGGTCGCCGTATCGGCCGCCAGTCGCTCGACGAAGTCACCCAGGGTCTCGAGACCCGCCGCGTTGTGCGCGTAGTCCAGGACCACCTTCACGCCGTCGAGATCGAACACGTTCAACCGACCGGGTGCCTGGTAGATCGAGGTCGTGAACGACCGCAGCCCTTGGCGGATGTCGTGCAGGTGCGCGCCGGCGACATGGGCGGCCGCCGCAGCCGCCATGGCGTTCTGCACCATCATGCGGGCCTTGCCGTCGAAGGTGGCCGGCAGGGTGTGGACCCAGGCGATCGGCATCGTGCGCCGGCCCTCCTTGATCACCATCATCTCCCCGCGTTCGTTCCGTTCCAGGACCACGGCCTTGCGACCGCGGCGAACCCACCGGTCGACGAAGTCGTGCGACTCCTGCATCGTGAACAGGATCACGTTGCCGCTGCAGTGCCGGCGCATGTCGAGCACCAGCGGATCGTCGGCGTTCAGCACCCCCCAGCCGTTTCGGGGCACGGCTTCGACCACCACGCGCTTGACCGCCGCGAGCTGTTCCAGCGTCTCGATCTCGCGCAGACCCAAGTGGTCGCCGGTGACGTTGAGCACCACCCCGACGTCATTGCGTCCGTAGCCCAGGCCCTCACGCAGGATGCCGCCGCGCGCCACCTCGAACACCGCGGTGTCCACCCGTGGGTTCTGCAGCACCATCTGCGCGGACTTGGGGCCGCTGGCATCGACCCGCTTCACCAGGCGCTCGTCGATGTAGATGCCGTCGGTGGTGGTCATGCCCACTCGCCTGCCCATGCCACGGAAGATGTGGGCCAGCATGCGCGTGGTGGTGGTCTTGCCGTTGGACCCCGTCACCGCCAGGATCGGGATCCGGCTCGGTGAACCCGGCGGGAACAGTCCGTCGACGACGGACTTCGCCACGTACTGGGGCTCGCCTTCGGTGGGATGGGTGTGCATCCGGAACCCGGGCGCCGCGTTGACCTCGACGATGGCTCCGCCGGTCTCGCGCACCGCCTCGGAGATGTCGGGCGCGAGGAAGTCGATGCCGGCCACGTCCAAGCCCACGACGCGAGCCGCCTCTTCGGCGATCTCCACGTTGTCCTCGTGGGCGTCCCAGGTGCGGTCGATCGAGATGCCTCCGGTCGACATGTTGCCGGTGGCGGCCAGCAAGACCTGTTCGCCCTTGGGCGGGACGTCCCCGAGTGCGAACCCTTGCTTCTTCACCAGATCGCGCGCGGCATCGTCGATCTTGATGCGCGTCAAGACCTTCTCGTGGCCGATGCCACGACGGGGATCCTGGTTGGCCTTCTCCACCAGCTGGGCGATCGTGCGCTTGCCGTCGCCGGTGACGTGGGCAGGGACCCGCTCGGCGATCGCCACCATGTGGCCCCCGATCACCAGCACCCGGTAATCGTTGCCCGTGACGTAGGACTCCACCACCACCTGCCCGCGGCGCGCTTCGGCCACCGCCCGCTTGAACCCGCCACGGACGGCACGGTCGGTACGCAGGTCCAACCCCACCCCGCGGCCATGGTTGCCGTCCAACGGCTTGGTCACGACGGGGAACCCGATCCGCTTGGCGGCAACCACGGCGTCGTCCTCGGTGCGCACCACCTCGCTGCGCGGTACCGGCAGCCCGGCGGAAGCGAGCAGACGGTTGGTCATCTTCTTGTCGCCGGCGACGTCCACGGCGAGCGCACTGGTCTTGGAGGTCATCGTGGCGCGGATCCGCTGCTGGTAGGTCCCCTGGCCAAGCTGAACCAGGGAGTGTTCGTTCAACCGGATCCACGGGATGTCGCGGGTGACGGCTTCGTCGATGATCGCCTGCGTCGACGGGCCGAACTGCCGGCGCTCGGCGAGCAGGATCAACGCCTCCCGCTCGGCTTCGAAGTCGAACCCGTCCTCGGCCTTGATCAGGTGGTTCAACAGACGGACGGCGAGCGCACCGGCCGCCAGGCCAACGGTCTCCTCGGCGTAGCCGTAGATCACGTTGTACTGCCCCGGGGGACCCGCGCTCCTGGTCTTGCCCCGGGAGATGTGGGCACCGGTCTCGCGCTGCAGTTCCAACGCCACGTGCTCGGCGACGTGGCCCATCCACGTGCCGTCTTCGAGGCGTTCCTTGAATCCGCCCTTCTTGCCGAGCGAACACGAGTGTTCCCCGACGCCGGGCAATGCCTTCAGGAGCTTCTTGTTGAAGCCCGGGACCGTGTTGGACGGCCAGAACTCGAGGGACCCGAGATCGACCAGCAGGCGGATGCATGGCTCGTAGGACCAGTAGTTCGGACCCCGGAACACGTGCGTCTGCACGATGGCGAGATCAGGAGAGAGCGGCGGCTTCCTGGTGGCGGGCTCGCGCTTGGTCTTCTGACGGTCGGCGCGGGTCTTCGTGGCCCCTTTGCCCGAGGCGGCGCCGCCGGCGGGGGCTCGATCGGCGGCGGCGGTTCGCTTCCCGGCGTCCGCCGTCACTCCGAGGCCTCCCGCTCATCGTCGAGCGCGTGCTCGGCCGCGAGCAACCGGCGACCCCGAAGGTCGTACCAGTAGCCCGACGGCAACGAGTGCAGCAGTGCGCCCGACACCATGAGCGGTTTATACCCCTTCCCTCGATAGGCGTCCGTCTTGACGTGCGCCCCGTCCACGATCGTGACGGCCCCGCGCC
>JBKPMF010000163.1:0-7475 GCA_046732015.1 Actinomycetota bacterium | reverse complement strand
CGTCGATCCTGGCTGGGACGGCTACCTCACGTTGGAGCTCTCGAACGTCGCCAACCTGCCCATCACGCTGTACCCGGGCATGAAGATCGGTCAGATCAGCTTCTTCCAGCTGACGACGCCCGCCGAGACGCCGTACGGGTCGGCCGGCAACAAGTACCAAGGGCAGCGCGGACCGACGGCGAGCCGGTTCTACCGCGACTTCCCGTAGACCCGAACGGCTCGGCTACTCGCCGATCACCAGTGCGCCCGGCGTCGGGCCGACACCCATCTGCACCGCCATCATCGCGGCCTGGGTCCGGTTCGTGACGCCCAGCTTCCGGAAGATCGCGGCCAGGTGGGCCTTGACGGTCTTCTCGCTCAGGAACAGCGACTGCGCGATCTCACGGTTGGACTTGCCCTCGGCCAGCAAGGCCAGGATGTCGTTCTCGCGCTGGGTCAGGCTGTACTCGTTCCGCCGTCCGTTCTCGCCGTTGCCGGACTGCTGATCCTCGAACAGGTTCTGGATCACGCGAGGGCTCAGGACGTTGCCGCTGCCCGACATCGCGACGTTGATCGCCTGGGAGAGGTCCTCGGGCGTGGCATCCTTCAACAGGTAGCCCGCGGCACCGTCGGAGAGCGCGCGTTTCACGTACGGCGCGTTCTCGTAGGTCGACAGCATGATGACCGGGACATCGGCCCACTCGGCCTTGAGGGCACGGAGCAACTCGAGCCCGTCCAGGTCCGGCATGCGGACGTCCACGAGGGCAAGGTCGATCTTCTTGCCGGCTCGGAACACCTCGAGCGCCGCGGCCGAACCCTCGGCCTCCAGCACCTCAGCATCAGGGAAGCCTTCCTTCACCACGTAATGCATGCCACGGCGCACGAGCGCGTGGTCGTCCACGACCAAGATCCTCATCGTTCCTCTCCTTGCACTCCGACGGGGAGCACGGCGATGACACATACGCCGCGTCCGGGGGTGGACTCGATCTCGATCGAGCCGCCGATCTGGGCTGCTCGGGCCTGCATCAGTCGCAGGCCGAAATGCGGGTCGTCGTCCGTGATCGCGGCGATGCCGTGACCCCGGTCTTCGACCTCGACCCGAAGCTCCCCCCCGCCCGCTCGCAACCGGATGGACACATCCTTCGATCCGGAATGCTTCGCGGCGTTCGTGAGGGCCTCCGCGACGATGTGCTGCGCGGTGTCGAGCACCGCGGTGGGCACGTCGTCGATGTCGCCCTCGATGGCGACCCGTGCCGGGAGCCGCCAGCGTTCGACGAGCTCGGCGACGAACGCGGCGAAGGGTTGTTCCCGACGCGCCCGCCCCTCGTGGAGCTCGAAGAGCACCTCGCGGATCTCGGTGAGGTCGTGACGGATCGCGTCCTCGACCTCGCGCAATTCGGCGATCGCGCGGGCGGGGTCGGTCTCGATCCGGTGCCGGAGGGTCTGTATCTCCAGCACTGCACAGGTGACCGATTGGGTCAGGCCGTCGTGCACCCGCATCGCCCAGCGGGTCCGTTCTTCGAGCATCAGCGATTCCACCGTGGTGGCAACGCTGTGACGCACCGGTTGCGGCGCGTGCGGCTGTTCGCTGGGCAGGCTCACGTGGGGCTCGTCCCTTCGGTCGGGGCCGTTGGTTCTAGTTCCTATTCGGTCGAAACCTGCGCTCGCTTGAACCGGACCGGGAAACGGATGCCATCCAGCCGACGGAGCCGAGGGACGAAGGGCGCATCGGAACGAGGACGATCGTCGGACAGGCCCTGGCTGACCCGATTGCGCTGCAACGACTTCTCAGGTAGCGGCTAGATGCACATAACAAAGTTGTCAATGGAATACTCAAGTCCTAGCCTTGGTTGAACCGTTCGTAGCGCGGGAGCGACATCCGGCTCCCCACGACCCGATGAAGGAGCAGCCTCCGATGGCACGAGCAGTAGGGATCGACCTGGGCACCACCAACTCGGTGGTCGCCGTCCTGGAAGCCGGCGAACCCGTCGTGGTGCCCAACGCCGAGGGCAGCCGCACCACGCCGTCGGTCGTCGGGTTCTCGAAGAACAACGAGATCCTCGTGGGCGAAGTCGCGAAGCGGCAGGCCATCACCAACCCGGATCGCACGATCCGATCGGTCAAGCGCCACATGGGCGAGAAGGACTGGTCGATCGATGTCGACGGCAAGGCATGGACCGCGCAGGAAGTGAGCGCGCAGATCCTGCTCAAGCTCAAGCGCGATGCGGAGGCCTACCTGGGTGATTCCGTGACCCAGGCCGTCGTCACCGTGCCGGCCTACTTCGACGACGCGCAGCGCCAGGCCACCAAGGAGGCCGGGCAGATCGCCGGTCTCGAGGTCTTGCGCATCATCAACGAGCCCACCGCGGCCGCCTTGGCCTACGGGCTCGACAAGCAGGACACCGAACAGACGGTGCTGGTGTTCGACCTGGGCGGTGGCACGTTCGACGTCTCGCTGATGGAGATCGGCGACGGCGTGTTCGAGGTCAAGGCCACCCACGGCGACACCCATCTGGGCGGAGACGATTGGGACCAGCGGATCATCGATTTCCTGGTCAAGGAGTTCAAGAATGCGCACGGGGTCGACCTCGGTGCTGACCGCATGGCGCTGCAGCGACTGAAGGAAGCCGCTGAGAAGGCGAAGATCGAGCTCAGCCAGGTGACCGAGACGACGATCAACCTGCCGTTCATCACCGCGACCGCCGACGGTCCGCTCCACATGGAGCAGAAGCTGACGCGGGCCGAGTTCGAGCGCATGACCGAGGACCTCGTCCAGCGGACCAAGGTGCCGTTCGAGCAGGCGATCAAGGACTGGGGCAAGCCCTCGTCCGATATCGACCACGTGATCATGGTCGGCGGTTCGACGCGCATGCCGATGATCCAGGAACTGGTGAAGGGACTGACCGGCGGCAAGGAGCCGCACAAGGGCGTGAACCCCGACGAGGTCGTGGCGATCGGCGCCGCCGTACAGGCCGGCGTGCTGAAGGGCGACGTGAAGGACATCCTGCTCCTCGACGTGACCCCGCTGTCGCTGGGCGTCGAGACCAAGGGCGGCATCTTCACGAAGCTGATCGAACGCAACACCACGATCCCGACCCGCAAGTCCGAGATCTTCACCACGGCCGACGACAACCAGACCACCGTGGAGATCAACGTCCTACAGGGCGAGGCGGAGACCGTGATGTCGCCCGGCGTGAAGCCGCTGGGCCAGTTCCACCTCATGGGCCTCCCGCCGGCGCCGCGCGGCATGCCGCAGATCGAGGTGGCCTTCGACATCGACGCCAACGGCATCGTGAACGTCAGCGCCAAGGACCTTGCCACCGGCAAGGAGCAGGCCATGACGATCACGGGTGGCACCGCGCTGTCCAAGGACGAGGTCGATCGCATGATGGCCGACGCCGAGAAGTTCGCGGCCGAAGACCACGCTCGCCGCGAGGCCGCGGAGGCGCGCAACCAAGCGGACCAGCTCCACTACCAGGTGGCGAAGTTCGTCGAGGAGAACGCGGAGAAGATCCCCGAGGCTGAGCGGACCGACCTGACCACGAAGAACGACGAGCTCAAGAAGGTGCTGGACGACGAGACCACCGACGCCCCGGCCCTCACCGCCGCCAGCGACGCCGTCATGGAGGTCTACCAGCGCGTGGGCCAGGCCATGGTGCAGAACCAGCAGGCGCAGGCCCCGGAGGGTGAGGCCGGCCCGGCTGCCGGTGAGCCGGAGGCTGACGCCGAGGACGACGTCGTCGAAGGCGAGATCGTCGATGAAGGGGAGGCGTCCTAATTGGCGCCGAACGACGAGGACGAGCCGCAGATCCGCATCACGGACCGGCGACGGTTCGCGAACCTGCAGGACGAGGGCGTCCCGGCCGCCGAGGCCGGGGCTGCCTCCGTCCTCGGGGACGAGACCGTCGCCGACGATGCCGCGGGTGTGGCCGACGACCTGGCGTCGGCCCAGGCGGAGGCCGGTCAGTACCACGACCACCTGCGTCGCCTGCAGGCCGAGATCGACAACTACCGCAAGCGGGTGGTGAAGGAGCAAACCGAGCTGTCCGAGCTGGGGGCGATGCCCGTGGCCAGACGGCTGCTCGAGGTGCTCGACGACTTCGAGCTCGCGCTGATGTCCGCCGATGACAAGCCGGACTTCGAACGCTTCCTCAAGGGCGTGGAGTTGGTCTACGCCAAGCTCCTCGATGCGTTGAAGGCCGAAGGGCTGGAGCGGATCCACGCCGAGGGATCGCCATTCGACCCTGAGTTGCACGAAGCGCTGATGCAGACGGGCGACGGTGACGGCGAACCGGTCGTCGCCGATGTGTTGCGGCCGGGGTACACGCTGAAGGGGCGCGTCCTGCGTCCCGCCGGCGTCCGGGTCGAGCGACCCTGACGAAGCCGGCACGGAGCCAACGAGGGACGGTGGAACGGTAGATGGCGGACGAGGTCAGACGAGAGTGGTTCGAGAAGGACTACTACGGCGTCCTCGGCGTGGCCAAGAACGCCTCCGCCGCCGAGATCAAGAAGGCCTACCGAAAGCTCGCGCAGCAATTCCATCCCGACGCCAATCCCGGCAACGCCGACGCGGAGACCCGCTTCAAGGAGATCTCCGCGGCCTACGACGTGCTGGGCGACGAGGACAAGCGCAAGCGGTACGACGAGGTTCGTGACATGGGGGCCTCCGGGTTCGGCGGGTTCGGTCCAGGTGGTGCGAGCGCCGCAGGATGGCCGGGTGGAGCCGGCGGCCCGGGCGGCACGCGCTACGTCAACGTCGAGGACCTGGGCGATGTGGGCGACCTGTTCGGGGGCCTGTTCGGCGGTGGGGGCCGCTCGCGAGGTCGCGCCACGCGCCCGCAGCGAGGCACGGATCTCGAGACCGAGGTCAAGGTCTCGTTCGAGGACGCGATGGCCGGAACGACCGTGCCGGTGAAGATCACCGGACCGTCGGTCTGCCGGACGTGTCGCGGGTCGGGCGCCGCGCCGGGCACCAGCCCGAGCGTGTGTCCGGTCTGCGGTGGAGCCGGAGAGGTAGCGGTGAACCAGGGCTTCTTCTCGATGTCGCAGCCGTGCCGGAATTGCAATGCGACGGGGCGCATCGTCGAGACGCCGTGTCCCACGTGCAAGGGATCGGGGTCCGAGCGACGCAGCCGGACCTTCAAGGTGAAGATCCCGGCGGGCGTCAAGGACGGCGCACGGATCAAGTTGGCCGGGCGAGGGGAACCGGGACCGGCCGGCGGCCAGCCCGGCGACCTGTACGTACGGGTGAAGGTGGCGCGGGACGACGTGTTCGGGCGCAAGGGCGACAACCTCACCCTGACGTTGCCGGTCTCCTACCCGGAGGCCGCGTTGGGAGCGAACGTCCAGGTGCCCACGCTGAACGGGCCGGTCACGCTGAAGGTTCCGGCGGGGACGCCGAGCGGCAAGACCTTCCGCATCAAGGGCAAGGGGGCGCCCCGCAAGAGCGGGGCAGGCGATCTGATGGTGACGGTTGAGGTCGACGTGCCGCGCAAGCTCGGCAAGGAAGAGAAGCAGTTGCTTCAGGACCTCCAAGAGGTACAGAAGGCGTCCCCGCGTTCGGGGATGGGCGCGGCGTGAGGAGCGAACGATGAGTCAGCCTGATCGACGGGCCCAGGACGACGAGCGCGCGGTCTACATCATCAGCGTGGCCGCCGAGCTGGCCGGGGTGCACCCGCAGACCCTCCGCATCTACGAGCGGAAGGGACTGGTCCGCCCGCAGCGGACGTCGGGCAACACCCGTCGGTACTCCGAGGCCGACATCGAGCGACTGCGGGCCATCCAGCTCCTCACCGACCAAGGTGTGAACCTGGCAGGGGTGAAGCTCATCATGGAGATGCGCGTGGAGATGGACGAGCTCCGCGGCGAGGTGGAGCGACTCAGCCGGCAGCTCGATCATCGACGCGCGATCGCGATGCCCGGCAGACGGGGCAACGAGATCCTGCCGATCCGAAGCGTGGTTCGATTCCCCTGGGACCTGACCTCATGACGCGTGTGGTGGGGAAGCGGGTGACGCTTCGGGCCTTCCGCGAGGATGAGTTCGAGCGGGTGCTCCAGGCGGCGCAGGCGGCGCCGGTGGGCGACGGGATCCACTGGGGTCCCCGTGACCCCGAGCCGGTCCGCCAGAAGATCGAAGCCTCCGGCACCTGGCACGATGGATGGATCGAATTCGCGATCGAGGCCGAGGGGCGGGTCGTGGGCGAGGTCCAGGCCCGATCGATCCGCAAGGCCATGCCGGTAGGGGTGTTCGAACTCGGGGTGGAGATCTACGACGACGCCGATCGTGGTCGAGGCTTGGGAGCCGAAGCGGTGAAGGAGATCACTGCCTACCTGTTCCGGGACGAGGCCGCGACCAGGGTCCAGGTTTCGACCGACGTCGAGAACCTCGGCATGAGGACGGTTGCCGAGCGACTCGGCTTCACGTTCGAAGGGGTGCAGCGAGGGTTCATGCCGTCCTCGGCCGGACCGCGCGACTACGCGATGTACGGCGTGACGCGCGCCGATCACGAGCAGCGAGCGACGAGGACGTGATGACGACATGGACATGAACAAGCTGACGATGAAGTCGCAAACCGCGCTCGCCGAGGCGCAGCAACAGGCCGTGGCGCGCAACCACCAGCAGATCGAACCCGATCACGTGCTGTTCGCGCTGCTCGGCGACGCCGAGGGCATCGTCTACCCGCTGCTGCACCATGTCGGTGCGAACCCTGCGCAGCTCCGTGCCCGGGTGGAGGCGGCGCTCGATGCGCTGCCGAAGGTGTACACGGGCGCGACGGCCGAGGCTCGCATCTCGCCGGCCACTGCCCGGCTGCTCGAGACCGCCGCCACCGAGGCCGAGGCCCTCACCGACGAGTACATCTCGACCGAGCATCTGCTGCTCGCGATGGTTGCGAGCGGCGATCACCGTGCCGCCCAGATCCTGCTGGAAGCCGGGCTCACCCGCGATGCGATCCTGGGTGCGCTCGCGGAGGTGCGAGGGCGCCAGCGGGTCACCAACCAGAACCCCGAGGACACCTTCCAGTCGCTCGAGAAGTACGGGCGTGACCTCACCGAGGCGGCGCGCAGCGGCAAGCTCGACCCCGTGATCGGCCGTGACGAAGAGATCCGGCGGACGATCCAGGTGTTGTCTCGCCGCACCAAGAACAACCCGGTCCTGATCGGCGAACCGGGCGTGGGCAAGACCGCCATCGTCGAAGGTCTGGCGCAGCGCATCGTGGACGGCGACGTTCCCGAGTCGTTGAAGAACAAGCGCCTGATCGCGCTCGACCTCGGCTCGATGATCGCCGGGGCGAAGTACCGCGGCGAGTTCGAGGAACGCTTGAAGGCGGTGTTGAAGGAGATCGTCGACAGCGAGGGCGAGATCGTCACGTTCATCGACGAACTGCACACGCTGGTTGGGGCCGGCGCCGCCGAAGGTGCGATGGACGCCGGAAACATGCTGAAGCCGATGCTGGCGCGCGGCGAGCTGCGCGCGATCGGCGCCACCACCCTCGACG
>JBKPMF010000162.1:0-3885 GCA_046732015.1 Actinomycetota bacterium | reverse complement strand
GTGTATAAGAGACAGGGCCTGTTTCGTGCGTGCGTCCTTGTCCTCGCCCTGGATCTCCAGCCCGAACGCCACGTTGTCCACGATGCGCCGATGCGGCAGCAGGCCGAAGTGTTGGAAGACCATGCTGACCTTGTGCCGGCGGAGGTCGCGCAACCGCTCCTCGTTCATCCCGAGCACGTCGTCGCCGTCGATCAACACCTCGCCGGCCGTGGCGTCGATCAGCCGGGTCACGGTGCGGATCAGGGTGGACTTGCCGCTGCCCGACAGCCCCATGACCACGAACACCTCGCCGGGCGCAACATCGAACGAGACGTCGCGGACCGCCGCGACGCAGCCGGTCTTCTCGAGCAGCTCGGCTCGCGGGAGCAGTGCATCGGACGAGTCCACGATGCGATCGGCTTTCGGTCCGTACACCTTCCACACGTTGCGACAGGAAACCGTGACGCTCGACGCCTCTGGCAAGGGCGTACCCCCCGATCCGGTCGGACCCCAAGACGGAGCCCGTCCCCCTCACGACCTACGAACCCTCGGATAGTCGGCCTCCGAGCCACCCGGCGCAAGTCAAGGGTTGCGGCATGGGCAACCTTCCGGGTGCACCGCCCGCCGACTTGCGGCATGCTCCCGCCCATGGCGAGCTATGACTTCGTGGTCATCGGCGGGGGCTCGGCGGGCTGCGCCCTCGGCAACCGCCTCAGCGCCGACCCCGCGAACGACGTCTTGGTGCTCGAGGCCGGCCGTCCGGACTACATCTGGGACGTCTTCATCCACATGCCTGCGGCCCTGCCGTTCCCGATCGGCAGCCGCTTCTACGACTGGAAGTACGAATCCGAGCCCGAGCCGCACATGAACGGGCGCAAGATCTATCACGCCCGCGGCAAGGTCCTGGGCGGCTCGAGCAGCATCAACGGCATGATCTTCCAACGCGGCAACCCCTTGGACTACGAGCGCTGGGGTGCCGACCCCGGCATGGAGACGTGGGACTACGCGCACTGCCTGCCGTACTTCAAACGCATGGAGTCCGCCCTGGCCGCCGACCGCAAGGACGAGTTCCGCGGCCACGCCGGTCCCCTGGTGCTGGAACGCGGCCCGGCGACGAGCCCGCTGTTCGGCGCCTTCTTCGAAGCGGTGCAGCAGGCGGGCTACCAACTCACCGACGACGTCAACGGCTACCGCCAGGAGGGGTTCGCGGCCTTCGACCGCAACATCCACAACGGGCGGCGGCTCTCCGCGGCGCGCGCCTACCTGCATCCGGTGAAGTCCCGGCCCAACCTCGAGATCCAGACCCGCGCGTTCGTCACGAAGATCCTGTTCGAGGGCACACGAGCCGTGGGCGTCGAGTACGTGCACGGCAAGGGCCCCGCCAAACGGGTGCGCGCAGGCGAGGTGGTGCTGAGCGGTGGCGCGATCAACTCTCCGCAGCTCCTGCAGCTCTCGGGTGTGGGCAACGCCGACGAACTGCGGGGCCTCGGCATCGACGTGGTGGCCGACCTTCCCGGGGTGGGCGAGAACCTGCAGGACCACCTCGAGGTCTACGTGCAGTACGCCAGCAAGCTCCCGGTCTCGATCGCGCCGGGCATGAAGATGTGGCGCCGGCCGCTCATCGGCGCGCAGTGGTTGTTCCTGCGTTCGGGACTGGGAGCCTCGAACCACTTCGAAGCGGGAGGGTTCGCGCGGAGCAACGAGGACGTCGACTACCCGAACCTGATGTTCCACTTCCTGCCGATCGCGATCCGCTACGACGGCTCGGCGCCGGCCAGCGATCACGGCTACCAGGTGCACATCGGCCCGATGTACTCCGACGCACGGGGCAGCATCAAGATCAAGAGCACGGACCCGCGCGAGCACCCCGCGATGCGGTTCAACTACCTCTCGACCGACCAGGACCGACGGGAGTGGGTGGAAGCCATCCGTGTCGCGCGCGGCATCCTCACCCAGCCCGCGTTCGATCCGTTCAACGCGGGCGAAACTTCACCCGGTCCCAGCGTGGAGACCGACGAGCAGATCCTGGAGTGGGTGGCGAACGACGGCGAGACCGCGCTGCACCCCTCGTGCACCGCGAAGATGGGCACCGACGAGATGTCGGTCGTCGATCCCCTCACGATGAAGGTGCACGGGCTCGACGGGTTGCGCGTCGTGGACGCTTCGGTCATGCCCTACGTCACGAACGGCAACATCTACGCGCCGGTGATGATGGTGGCGGAGAAGGCCGCCGACCTGATCCTGGGCGCCACGCCACTGCCGGCCGAGCCCACCGAGTTCTACCGGCACAAGAAGCCGCGGAAACGGGCGGCGTCGAAGTGACCGGCGACCGCGCACCCACGGACTGGGGCAGCGAGCTCACCCACATCCTGGTGGTGCGCGACCTCGCGCCCGCCGTCACGTTCTACCGCGATGTCCTCGGGGCCACGGTGCTCCGGGAATACGGCGGGACGTCCTGCGTGCTCCAGCTCTTCGGCACGTGGCTCCTGTTGGTGACGGGCGGCGACCCCACCGACGACAAGCCCACGGTGACCTTCGAGGCGCCGGCCGATCCGGATCGTGTGAGCCATTCGATGACGTTCCGGGTTCCGGATGCACGCCGGGCGCACGAGTCGCTCTCCGGGCGGGGCGCCGAGTTCCTCGCGCCGCTCGCCGAATCCGACTGGGAGATCCGCGGGTTCTTCCGCGACCCGGACGGGCACCTGTTGGAGATCAGCGAAGCGAAGGGCTGAGGTCGGCGGACCCGGCGCACCGGGAACTAACCGAACCCCAGCAGCATCAGCCCGCCCACCACGAACCCGATGCCCACATACTGGTTGGGCACCAGCCGCTCATGCAGGTAGACGATCGAGAGCACCACGGCGATCATCGGGAAGATCGCGCTCGCGGCGAGCACGAGCGTGAGGTAGCCCTGTTCGGCGCCCGCCGAGTAGGTCACGACGCCGAGGATGTCGGCGGCGCCGGCCGCCAGTGCCACCCACAAGCCCACGCCGGGGCGCAGCTGCGACAGCTGTTTGCGATAGATGATCGCGATCGGGATGTAGCAGGTCACCTGAGCCATCCGTGACGCCCACAGGCCCGAGATCCAGCCCACCTGCTGCGCGGCGTACCCCAACAGGAACGCCGCGACGCCGAAGCCCACCGCCGACACGATCGCCCAGGGCAGTCCGGGCGGCATCCCGTGCGTCCCGGCGCGGAGCTTCCGCAGATCGGTCGAGACCAGCATCACCCCGAACACGGTGATCGCCGCACCGATCAGCTCCGGCGGGTCCGGGCGCTCGCCCAGCACGATCATCGCCAGCGCCACGCCGACCACCGCATAGGTCGCGCCGATCGGCGAGACCACCGCGACGGGCCCGAGTTCCAAGGCGCGGTAGTGAGTCATGTACGCGATCGCGGTGAACAGACCGTTGAGCGCGACCCAGCCGATGATCGCGCCGATCGGCGCCACCGGCTCGCCGCTGATCAGGAGCAGCACCGTCATGAACGTGGCCGACAGCACCTGGCCCACGATCACCGTGGCGACGCTGCCGATCCGGCGGCCCGCGACGGCGCCGCTGAAGTCGGCGAGACCCCAGCCGAGCGCCGCCGCCAGGCCGTAGATCACGTGGAACGAACTTCCGCGAGGGCGTCCACGGCGACCGCCCCATGGTCATCCACCAGCAGCGGATTAGCCTCGAGCGAGGACAGCCGGTGCCGAAGATCGTGTGCCGCTCGCGCCACGCCCTCGACCGCCTTGGCTGCCGCCGGGAGGTGGTGACGGTTCGGGTCGAGCCCGCAGTGGGCCGCCTGCTCGGTGAGGTAGTCCAGCGCCTGCTTCGACGTGAGGGGGCACGGGACGAACACCGCGTCGCCGGCCTCGGCCATGGCCCCCCCGGGACGCACCGTGATCAGGGCGCCGTACTG
>JBKPMF010000161.1:0-13373 GCA_046732015.1 Actinomycetota bacterium | reverse complement strand
CGTGCCGGTCTTCTGAGCGGTGGTCTTCTTCTTCGCCGTGGACTTCTTGGGCGCCGTCGCCGTCGACTTCTTCGCTGTGGACTTCTTCGCAGCCGGCTTGGCGGCTTCCCGCTTCGTGGTCTTGGGCTTGGAGGCCGGCTTCTCGACGGCCTCTTCCTCGACCAGGTGCCGGGTCTTCAGCGGCCGGGGCGTCGGCGTGGGCAGGCCTTCCCACACGGGCGGCTGACCGAACGTGTAGGGCACCGGCTTCTGCGCGGCGTGCCGGTGCTCGGGCCCGGCCACCACGTGGAGCTTGTTGATCATGGTGCGGCCCAGGCGGTTCTTCGGCAGCATGCCTCGGATGGCCTTCTCGACGGCGAACACGGGACGGTCCGCGAGCAGCTTGTCGTAGCGGACACCGGTGATGCCGCCGGGGTAGCCCGAGTGCCGGTAGGCGACCTTCTTGAACTCCTTGCCGCCGGTCACGACCACCTTGTCGGCGTTGATCACGATGACGTGGTCGCCGGTGTCCATGTGCGGGGCGAAGATCGGCTTGTGCTTTCCCCGAAGCAGGGCCGCGACCTCAGAGGCGATGCGGCCCAACACCTGGTCGCTGGCGTCGACGACGTACCAGCGGCGCTCGATGTGCTCAGGCTTCGGAGAGTAGGTCTTCATGGGTGTGAGTCCTGGTGACGCGGATATCGGCCAGGAAGGCTCCCGGCCGACGCATCAGACTACCTGCAGCGTCGCGAGCCCGTCAAAGGAGATTGCCTGCTCAGCGCCGTTCTCGCACGCCGTACACCACGCGCTCGAGGGTGAGGCCATGGGCCGGGGCCATCTGCCGCGCCTTCGACCGGTCCCCGGCGGCCAGCATGGCGGAGATCTCCCCGGCATCGATCTTGCCCTCCCCCACGGCGACCAGCGTCCCCGTGAGCGCCCGGACCATCTGATGCAGGAACGCGTTGGCCCGGAAACCGAGTTCGACCCGGTCATCTCGCCGATGCACCGTGACGCGCTGGAGGTGACGCACGGTGGGCTTGCCGGGGCCCGGGTGGCGGCAGAACGAGGTGAAGTCGTGCTCGCCCACCAGGTGCCGCGCAGCTGCCCGCATCGCGAGGAGATCCGGTTCGGATGCGTGATGCCACACGAAGGCGGCGTCGAACGGATCGGGCACCGGGCCGACGTTGATGCGATAGCGGTACTCACGTGCGCTCGCCGAGAACCTCGCGTGGAAGTCGTCGGGTGCCCGGCGAACGTCGATGGCCACGATCTCGGGGCCGAGGCGTCCGTTGATGGCATCACCGATCGCGCCGGGAGCGCGATCGGATGCGGTCACGAACGACGCCACCTGACCCCGGGCGTGCACGCCGGCGTCGGTGCGGCCGGCGACGGCGAGCTTCACCCGCTCCCCGGTGAGATCGGCCAGCACCGTCGTGAGCGCCCCTTCGACGGTCCGGATGGCCGGGTCACGCTGGGCCGCCCACCCACGGAAGTTCGTCCCGTCGTAGGCGAGGACGAGTCGGATCGTCTGGGTCATGGCAGGAGTATGTCCATCTCACCCAACGCGCGAGGCCGGAGCGTGAGCCCCGGCCTCGGTACGTGACGTGCGGCGATCCGCGAACTAGCCGCGTTCCACCAGTTCGATGCGGGCCATCGGCGCCGCGTCGCCCTTGCGCGGTCCCAGCTTCAGGATCCGCGTGTAGCCCCCGTCGCGATCTTCGAAACGCGGCCCGATCTCGTGGAACAGGTGCGCGACGACGTCGCGGTCCGGGATGTCCTTCAGCACCTCACGACGCGAAGCGAGGTCGCCCTTCTTCGCCTTCGTGATGAGCTTCTCGGCGTAGGGCCGCAGCATCTTCGCCTTGGCCTCGGTGGTGTCGATCGCTTCGTGCGTGAACAGCTGTGCCGCCAAGGTCGACAGCAACAGCTTCTGGTGCCCCGGGTTGGAGCCCAGGCGAGGGCCCTTCTTGGGCTTCGGCACCGCTTACTCCTCCCGCAGTCCCAGGCCCAGCTCCTCGAGCTTGGCCTTCACCTCGTCGATCGACTTCTGGCCGAAGTTGCGGATGTCCATGAGCTCGGACTCGCTCTTCAGGATGACGTCGCCGACCGTGTTGATGCCTTCACGCTTCAGGCAGTTGTAGGAGCGAACCGACAGGTTGAGCTCCTCGATCGTGATCGCGTAGTCGCCCGGGACCTCTTCGTCCTCGGCCGGACCCACGGTGACGCTGTCGGCCTCGGCGAGCTCGCTGAACAGCGTGACGAGCTCCAGCAGGGCGCCACCGGCCGATGCCACCGCTTCGCGGGGGGTCACCGAACCGTCGGTCTCGACGTCGAGGATGAGGCGGTCACGGTCGGTCATCTGCTCCACGCGCGTGTTCTCCACGGCGTAACTGACCTTGCGGACCGGCGAGAAGATCGAGTCGACCGGGATCACGCCGATCGGATCGCGGGGCTTCTTGTTCTTGTCGGCCATGCGGTAGCCCACGCCCCGCTCGACCGTCATCTCCATCTCCACCGAGGCACCTTTGCCCAGGGTGGCGATGTGCAGGTCCGGGTTGAGGATCTCGACCCCGGCAGGGGGCGCGATGTCGCCGGCGGTGACTTCGGCCGGCCCCTTCGCCTTCAGGTAGACCGTGGTGGGCTCCTCGAGATCGGAGCGAACCACGAGCTCCTTCAGGTTCAAGATCACGTCGGTCACGTCTTCGGTGACCTTGGGGATCATGGAGAACTCGTGCAGCACGCCGTCGATACGGACGGACGAGATCGCTGCGCCGGGGATCGACGACAGCAACGTGCGGCGCAGGGAGTTCCCGACGGTGTAGCCGAACCCGGGCTCCAACGGTTCGATCGTGAACTTGGAGCGGATCGGCGTGAGGACGTCCTCAGCGATCTGAGGCCTCGCAACGATGAACACAGTGCTTCCTCCTTCGGCGGGGGATCATCCACTTCTACCCCGCTGTCGGCGTCCCGTGCGCCGGAAACAGCGCCGGGGGTGGTGCGGAATCGCCCTTGCTATACGCGGCGACGCTTGCGCGGCCGGCAGCCGTTGTGCGGCACCGGCGTCATGTCCTGGATGCCGGAGACCTCGAGGCCTGCGGCGGCCAGGGAACGGATCGCGGTCTCGCGACCGGAACCCGGGCCCTTCACGAACACATCGACCTTCTGCAGTCCGTGCTCCTGCGCGGCGCGCGCGGCCTTCTCGGCGGCGAGCTGCGCGGCGAACGGCGTCGATTTGCGCGAGCCCTTGAAGCCCACGTTGCCGGCGCTCGCCCAGCTGAGCGTGTTGCCCTGCAGGTCGGTGATCGTGACGATCGTGTTGTTGAAGGTCGACTTGATGTGGGCCTGTCCGTGGACCACGTGCTTCTTCTCGCGACGCTTCGTCTTCTTCGCTTTGGGCTTGGCCATGTGGTGGAGAGCTCCCTACTTCTTGGTTGCCTTCTTCTTACCGGCGATGGCCTTCTTCGGGCCCTTGCGTGTGCGGGCATTCGTGTGCGTGCGCTGTCCGCGGACCGGGAGGCTGCGACGGTGCCGGACGCCCTGGTAGCAGCCGATCTCGATCTTGCGCTTGATGTCCTGGGCGACCTCGCGCCGGAGGTCACCTTCGACCTTGAGGTTCTGGTCGATGAACGCGCGGATGCGCACGACCTCCTCTTCGGACAGGTCGCGCACCTTGGTGTCGCCCCCCACGCCCGAGCCCTGCACGATCAGTCCGGCGCTGGTGGTGCCGACGCCGTAGATGTAGGTCAGCGCGATGTCGAGCCGCTTGTCACGCGGAAGGTCGACGCCTGCGATCCGTGCCACCGATCGATCCCCTCTTTCGCTTCCCTAGCCCTGCCGCTGCTTGTGCCGCGGGTTGGAGCAGATGACCAGGATCTTGCCACGACGCCGGATCACACGGCACTTGTCGCAGATCCTCTTGACGCTGGGCCGGACCTTCATGGCTGTTCCGCTCCTACTTCCCTCCGGTCCTAATCTTGAGGACCGATCTACTTGTATCGATACACCACACGGCCTCGGGTGAGGTCGTAGGGCGACAGTTCCACCAAGACCCGGTCTCCCGGCAGGATCCGGATGTAGTGCATCCGCATCTTGCCCGAGATGTGGGCCAACACCTTGTGTCCGTTCTCCAGTTCCACCCGGAACATGGCGTTGGGCAACGGCTCGATGACCGTCCCCTCGACCTCGATCGCATCTTTCTTCGGCACGCTCCAGAAGATCCTTTTCGAACGGGTTCACCTCGACCCGGGCGCGCAGGACGCAAGCCTTGCAGACGAGGCGAAGGGCCAGTATAGGGGCAGGCCAGGAGGAACGTCACGCGGAGGCCCATCCGGCGGGGTCAGTCGCGTTTCGTGAAGATCTCGGGGCCGTCCTCGGTGACGGCCACCGTGTGCTCGAAATGGGCCGCGAGCGACCCATCGGCGGTCACCACCGTCCAGTCGTCGTCGAGCACGCGGGTGTCCTCGGCCCCGACGACCAGCATCGGTTCGATCGCGATCACCAGGCCCGGCCGCAGGTCTGGACCCCGTCCGGGACGGCCGAAGTTCGAGATGAAGGGGTCCTCGTGCATCGCCCTGCCGATGCCGTGCCCGCCGTACTCGCGGATGATCCCCAGGCCGGTGGGCGAGGCCACCGACTCCACGGCGTGGCCGATGTCGGAGAGCCGGCCACCGGGCTGCGCCGCGGCGATGCCCGCGTACAGGGCCTCTTCGGTGGTCTTGACCAACCGCGCGGCTTCGTCCGACGGCGACTGACCGCCCACGAAGACCGTCACTGCCGAATCGGCGTGGTAGCCCTCCCAGATCGCGCCGAAGTCCAGCGAAAGGACCTGGCCCTCCACCAGCTTCCGTTTGGCCGACGGGATCCCGTGGACGATCTCGGCATCGATCGAGGCACAGATCACGGCCGGGTACGTGCCCTTGTACCCCTTGAACGAGGACAGCGCGCCTTGCTCTTCGATGTAGCGCTCGGCCACGAGATCGAGATCGTGCGTGGTGCGGCCGGGTTCGACGGCCTCCAGCACGGCGTCGATCGTGCCAGCGACGATGCGGCCGGCCCGGCGCATCTTGTCCAGCTCTTCGGGCGATTTGCGGATGATCACGTGAGGTCCTTCAACACTTCCATCGTACGGTCCGACACCACGTCCTCGGCGGCCTGCGCGTCCACGACCAGGAGCAGGCCCCGGTCGGCGTAGAACCGCTCCAGCGGTTCGGTCTGTTCCTCGTAGACGGCGAGACGGCGCCGGACGGTGAGCTCGTCGTCGTCGGCACGGCGTTCCAGCGGGCTGCCTTCGACGTCGCAGACGGTGTCACTGACGGGGCGCTTGAACTCCATGTTGTAGGTACGTTTGCACGTGGGGCACGTCCACCGTTGGGACAGGCGCAGCACCGCCATGTCGTCGGAGATCGTGAACTTCAACACGGCCGTCAGGGGCTGACCCGCGCCTGCCAAGGCGTCCTCGAGCGCCTGGGCCTGCGGCACCGTACGCGGGAACCCGTCGAGGATGAACCCCTTCTGGGCGTCGGGTTCGGCGAGGCGGTCCACCACCATCTGGACGACCAGGTGGTCGGAGACGTATTCGCCCCGGTCCATGAACGCCCGCGCCTTGATGCCCAGCCCTGTCCCCGTCTGCACGTGCTCGCGCAGGATGTCGCCGGTGGAGATCTGCGGGATGTCGAACCGGTCCACCAGGCGCTGAGCCTGCGTCCCCTTCCCCGCCCCCGGGGGCCCGAGCAACACGAGCCGCATGGGAGGCCCCTACTTCAGGAAACCCTCGTAGTGCCGCATCAGCAGCTGCGACTCGATCTGTTTCATCGTCTCGAGGGCCACGCCCACGGCGATCAGGACCGAGGTGCCACCGAACGGGAACTGCGCCAACCCCCAGGTCACCAGGACGATCGTGGGGATCAACGCGATCGCGGCCAGGAACAGGGCTCCGGGCAAGGTGATCCTGACGAGGATGTCGTTCAGGTAGTTCGCGGTGGGTGCGCCCGGCCGGATGCCCGGGATGAACCCCCCCTGCTTGCGGAGGTTGTCCGCCTGTTTGACGGGGTCGAACTGGATCGCCGTGTAGAAGTACGCGAAGAACACGATCAACGTTGCCAGGCTGACCATGTACACCCAGTTGGGGTTGGCGCCGTTGAAGTTCTCATTCACGAACCGCGTCACCCACGACGTGGAGCCGGTGATGCTGGCCAGCAGCGTCGGGAAGTACATCACCGAGGTCGCGAAGATGATCGGGATGACGCCCGCCTGGTTCACCTTCAGCGGCAGGTAGGTACTGCCGCCGGCGGTCATCTTGCGGCCGACCACCCGCTTGGCGTACTGCACGGGGATGCGGCGCTGCCCCTGGTCCATGAACACGACCGACACGATGATGGCGATGCCCAGCAGCGCGATCACGAACGCCTTGAAGTTCCCGCCGGTCTCCCAGATCTGGATGCCTTCACTGGGCAGGCTGGAGATCACGGACGCGAAGATCAGGATGGACATGCCGTTGCCCACCCCTCGCTGCGTGATGAGCTCGCCCAGCCACATGATCATGGCGGTACCGGCGGTCAGCGTGAGCACGATCAAGGCCACGTTGGGCCCGGTGAAGGTCTCCGGCGGGAAGATGTCGGGGATGTTCTGCTGGCCCGAGTGGAACAGGAAGGCGATGCCGGTGGACTGCAGCAGCGCCAGCACCACCGTGACGTACCGCGTGTACTGGTTGATCTTCTTGACGCCCACCTCGCCCTGCTCCTGCAGTGCCTGCAGGCGAGGGATCACGACGGTGAGCAGCTGCATGATGATCGAGCTGGTGATGTAGGGCATGATGCCCAGCCCGAACACCGCCATGCGCCCGAGCGCACCGCCGGAGAAGATGTTGATGAACTGGATGAACCCGCCGGCGCCCTGATCGTTGACGGCGTCGTTGATGACGCTGAAGTCGACCACGGGCACGGGGACGTGGGCACCGAACCGGTAGATGGCGACGACGAGCAGCGTGAACAGGATCTTGTTCCGCAGGTCCGGAACCCTGAACGCGTTGAGGAAGGCCTTCAGCACGGTGGCTTATGGTACCCCGGGTCAGCCGATGAGCTCGGCTCGACCGCCCGCCGCTTCGATCTTGGCCTTGGCCGCATCGGAGAAGGCGTGGGCCTTCACCGTGAGCGCGTGGTCGAGCTCGCCACGGGCCAGGATCTTCACGGGACGCCCCTTGTGCACCAACCCGTGGGCGTACAGCCCTTCGGGCGTGACCTCGCCGTCCGCGTAGTAGGTGCCGAGCACCTCGACGTTGACCACCGAGTACTCGACCCGGTTGGGGTTGGTGAAGCCCTTCAGCTTCGGCACGCGCCGCTGCAGCGGCATCTGCCCGCCCTCGAACCAGGCCGGCACGTTCTTGCGCGCGCCCGTGCCCTTGGTGCCACGGCCGGCCGTCTTGCCACGCACTCCGGCGCGGCCGCGGCCCACACGCTTCCTGTCCTTCTTGGCGCCCTCGGCGGGCTTCAGGTGATGCAGCTTCATGAGAGTTCCTCCACCTCGACGAGGTGCTTGACCTTGGCGATCATCCCGCGGATCTCGGGACGGTCTTCCTTGATCACGGAATCGCGGATGCGGTGCAGACCCAGCCGACGGACCGTGGACTTCTGGTCCTTGGGCCGGTCGATCACGCTGCGGATCTGCGTCACCTTGATCTGGCTCATCGCCGGCCTCCGCGGTTCTGCTGCTGACGCGACGGAGGAGCGTCGCTGTAGACCTCTTCGAGCGCCGCGGTCCGGGTGGCTTGGATGCGCGCCTCGGCCGCGGCGACCGCCTCGACCATGGGCTTGGGTGCGATGTCGTGGACGTCGCGGCCCCGCAGCTGCGCCACCTGGGCGGGCTTGCGGAGGTCCTTCAGGCCCTGCACGGCCGCCTTCACGATGTTGATCTGGTTGGACGAGCCCATCGACTTGCTGAGGATGTCCTTGATGCCGGCGCACTCGACGATCGCGCGAACGGGACCGCCGGCGATGACCCCGGTACCGGGGGCGGCGGGCTTCAGGAGCACCACGCCGGCGCCGGCTTCGCCGATCACCTCGTGCGGGATCGTGGTGCCCATCATGGGCACCTCGAACATCTTCTTGCGCGCCTCCTCGACCCCCTTGGCGATGGCGGAGGGAACCTCCTTGGCCTTGCCGTAGCCGACGCCGACGCGCCCCGCACCGTCACCCACCACGACCAGCGCGGCGAAGGAGAAGCGGCGGCCGCCCTTGACGACCTTGGCCACCCGGTTGATCGAGATGACCCGCTCTTCGTACGGGCTCTTGTCTTCGTTCCTGGCGTCGTAGCGTCGCATCAGATCTTGAGTCCTCCCTCACGCGCGCCCTCGGCGAGCGCGGCCACACGGCCGTGGTACAAGCGGCCGCCGCGGTCGAACACGACCGCGTCGATCCCGGCGTCCTTCGCCCGGGTGGCGATCAACTCGCCCACGGCCTTCGCGCGTTCGGTCGGGCCCTTGCCCTTGACCTCGGTGTCGGAGGCTTGGGCCACCGTCACCGCATTCACGTCATCGATCAACTGCGCATAGATGTGCCGGTTCGACCGGAACACGGCCAGCCGCGGACGCTGCGTGTCGCCCGAGACCTTCTTGCGGACCCGGGTGTGGCGGCGCAGCCGCGCGTCTCGCTTCGTCTTCGCATCCATCACGCAGCACCTGTCTTCGCGGCCTTGCCGGCCTTCTTGCGGACGTACTCGCCCTCGTACCGGATGCCCTTGCCCTTGTACGGCTCGGGCTTGCGGATCTTCCGGATCTTGGCGGCGATCTCGCCCACCGCTTGCTTGTCGTTGCCCCGCACCACGATCTGAGTGGGCGTGGGGGTCTCGAACTCGATCCCGTCTGGCACCGGCACCATCACCGGATGCGAGTAGCCGGCCTGGACCTCCAGGTCCTTGCCTTTCATCGACGCGCGGTAGCCGACGCCGATGATCTGCAGGCTCTTCTCATAGCCTTTGGTCACGCCCTCGACCATGTTGGCCACGAGGCTGCGGGTGAGTCCGTGCAGGCTCCGGTTGAACCCCTCGTCGTCGGGGCGCTCGATGCGTACGGCGCCGTCCTCGACCACGATGCGCATGTTCTCGTGCATCGTTTGTGCGAGCGTGCCGCGCGGGCCCTTCACGGTCACGACGTTGCCGTCGCCGACCGTGACGTCGACGCCGTTGGGGATCTCGATGGGTTGTTTGCCGATCCGACTCATGGGTTCACCACACGAAGGCCAGGACTTCGCCGCCGATGCCCTTGCGGGACGCGTCCTTGTCGGTCATGACCCCTTGCGAGGTCGACACGATCGCCACACCGAGGCCGCCGAGCACCCGAGGGAGCTCGTCGCGGCCGACGTAGACACGGCGTCCGGGCTTGGACACACGCTTGATGCCGGTGATCGTGCGCTGACGGTTCTTGCCGTACTTCAACCGGACGCGGTAGGCCCGGTGCACACCCTCGCCCTCAGCCGAGAAGCCATCGACGTAGCCCTCGGCGTCCAGGATCTTCAGCACCGACTCGTTCTGCTTGGAGACGGGCACGATGAGGTCGTCCTTGTACGCCAGGTTCGCGTTGCGGACCCGTGTGAGCAGATCCGCCACCGGATCGGTGACGTTGCTCGAGAAGGTTCGCGTCTGGCTCACCATGAGGACTTCGTCACCCCCGGAAGCTCACCCGCGTGCGCCAGCTGCCGGAAACAGATGCGGCACAGCATGAATCGCTTGTACACGGACCGCGCACGCCCGCACTTCTGGCAGCGCGTGTACGCCTGCACCCGGAACTTCGGCTGCTTCTGCTGCTTGTTGATCAGTGATTTCTTCGCCATAGGTTCCTCGTGGTCAGCTGGCCTGCGTCGCCGGCTCGTTCTGCCCCTGGAAGGGGAAGCCGAGCGCCGACAGCAGGGCGCGTCCTTCGTCGTCGGTCGTGGCCGTGGTCACGATCGTGATGTCCATCCCACGCACGTTCGACACCTTGTCGTAGTCGATCTCCGGGAAGATCAACTGCTCGGTGACGCCCATGGTGTAGTTGCCGTGGCCGTCGAACGAGGCCGGGTTCATGCCACGGAAGTCTCGGATCCTGGGCAGCGCCAACGAGACCAAGCGATCGTAGAACTCCCACTTGCGATCGCCCCGGAGGGTGACCTTGGCACCGATCGCCACGCCTTCGCGGAGCTTGAACCCGGCGATCGACTTCCGTGCCTTGGTGACCACCGGCTTCTGGCCCGCGATGATCGTGAGGTCCTCGAGGGCGGCCTCCAGCATACGACCGTCCTTGACGGCGTCACCGATCCCCATGTTGATCACGATCTTGTCGAGCGTGGGGACCTGCATGATGTTGATCAGCCCGAGCTGCTCCTTCAACGCAGGACGGATCTCCTCGTTGAAGCGCTGCTTCGTCCTCGGTGTGTAGTCGCTCACAGTTCCGCCTCGCACTTCCTGCAGATCCGGACCTTCGAACCATCGGCCTCGATGCGGTGGCCGACGCGGGTGGGCTGACCGCAGCTCTTGCAGACGGGCTGGACGTTCGAGATGTCCACGAACATCTCGACGTCGATGATGCCGCCCTGCTGCACGGCGCGGTTCGAGCCCTTGACCTGGCCACCGGCGCGCTGGTGCTTCTTGGCGAGCGCGACCCCGTCGACCATGACACGGCCCTCGGTGGGGATCACTCGAACCACGCGCCCTTCCTTGCCGCGGTCCTTGCCCGCCATCACGCGGACCATGTCGTCCTTCCTGATCTCGACCCCAGGCATCTAGAGCACCTCCGGCGCAAGCGAGATGATCTTCATGAACTTCTTCTCGCGCAGTTCGCGCGCGACCGGGCCAAAGATGCGGGTGCCGCGCGGGTTCTTCTGTTCGTTGATGATCACGACCGCGTTGTCATCGAACCGGATGTAGGAACCGTCGGGACGGCGGCGCTCCTTGGCGGTGCGCACGACGACCGCGCGCACGACCTCGCCCTTCTTCACGCCGCCACCGGGCAGCGCGTCCTTCACCGTGCCGACGATCACGTCGCCGACGCCGGCGTAGCGCCGTCCCGAGCCGCCGAGGACGCGGATGCACAGGACCTCTTTGGCCCCCGTGTTGTCCGCCACCTTGCAGCGCGATTCTTGCTGGATCACTCTGGCTCCTGCCTGTCGGGCCTACTTGGCCCGCTCGATGACCTCGACGACGCGCCAGCGCTTCGTCTTGGACAACGGACGGGTCTCCATGACGCGGACCGTGTCGCCCACGTGCGCGTCGTTGGCTTCGTCGTGTGCGGCGAGCTTGGACGAGCGCCGCACCGTCTTGCCGTAGAGCGGGTGGGCCACCTGGCGGTCGATCCGCACGAGCACGGTCTTGTCCATGCCGTCGGACACGACCACGCCGGTGCGCACCTTGCGGTGCCCCCGTTCCACGGTGGTGGTCTGTTCGTCGCTCACTGCTCGGACTCCTCTTCGATCGCTTCGTCCGCGTCTTCGCGGGCCTCTTCACGGGCCGCCGCGATCGTGTCGAGCTCCAGCTCGATCTCACGCTCACGGAGCACCGTGGCGATGCGCGCCACTTCGTGGCGCACCTCCTTGATGCGGGTGTGGCTGTCGAGCTGCCCGGTCGCGAGCTGGAAACGCAGGTTGAACAGCTCTTCCTTCGAGGATTCGATCCTCGCGACGAGCTCGTCGTCCGGCAACTCCCGGAGCTCTGCGGCCTTGCTGGGCATCTGCTTACTCCCCCACCCTGCTGATGAACTTGGTCTTGATGGGCAGCTTGTGCTGCGCGCGCTTCATGGCCTCGCGGGCCAGGGACTCCGGCACACCGGCCAGCTCGAACATGACGCGGCCGGGCTTGACCACGGCGACCCACCCCTCGGGGTTGCCCTTACCGGAGCCCATGCGGGTCTCGGCCGGCTTCTTGGTCACCGACTTGTCCGGGAAGATGTTGATCCACACCTTGCCGCCACGCTTGATGTGTCGCGTGATCGCGACACGCGCGGACTCGATCTGACGGTTCGTGATCCACGCCGGCTCCAGGGCGACCAGGCCGAAGTCACCGAAGTGGATCTCGGTGCCGCCCTTGGCCATGCCGCGGCGATGACCGCGGTGGACCTTGCGGTGCTTGACCTTCTTCGGGGCCAACATCAGGCACCCTCCTCCGTACCGCCGGCTTGCGCCTCGGTGGTGGCCGCCTCGACCGACGGCTCCACGACGGCGGCCTCGACCTTGGCGGCGACCTCGTCCCCGGCGGCGACGTCGGCGGCGACCGTGGCCTCCACGATGTCCTCACCGAGGGCGCCACCACCCCGGTTGCCGGTGTCGACCTGCTGGGCGCTGGCGTGGGCGCGAGCGAGGGCACGCTCGGTGTCCTGCTCGCGACGCGGCACCTCGTCCCCGTGGTAGACCCAGACCTTCACGCCGCAGACCCCGAACGTGGTCTTGGCCTCGGCGGTACCGAAGTCGACCTTGGCGCGCAGGGTGTGCAGGGGCACGCGGCCTTCGCGGTACCACTCACGGCGGCCCATCTCGGAGCCTCCGAGGCGCCCGGCCACGGCGACCCGGACGCCCAGGGCACCCGAACGCATGGCGGTCTGCACGCAACGGCGCATCGCGCGACGGAAGGCCACGCGGCCGGCGAGCTGCTCGGCGACGCCCTGGGCCAGCAACGCGGCGTCCGTCTCCGGTCGCGATTCACTCGCGGCCTGGTTCATGTCCTCGACCTTCACGTCGACGCGCTTCTTCGTGTAGCGCTCGATGTCCTTGCGCAGGCGATCGACCTCGGCGCCCTTGCGGCCGATCACGATGCCGGGCCGGGCCGTGCGGATGAACACCCAGATCTGGTCGCCCTTGCGCTCGATGTCGATCGAGCTGATGCCGGCGCGCGAGAGCCGGGTGCGGATGTGCTTGCGCACCCAGATGTCCTCGTGCAGCTGGTCGGCGTAGTCGCGGCCGGCGTACCAGTTGGACTTCCAGGGGTAGATGACCCCCAGCCGGAACCCGTACGGGTTGACCTTGTGACCCACTAGTCCTCGTCTCCCATCGTCTGCACCACGAGCGTCACGTGCGAGGTGCGCTTGCGCACCCGCGTGGCACGGCCGTATGCGCGCGGCCGGTAGCGCCGCAGCGTCGGGCCCTCGTCGACCCACGCGCGCGCCACCACCAGGTTGTCCGCGATCACGCCGGGGTTCTGCTCGGCGTTGGCCACCGCGGAGTTCAGCAGCTTCTCGACGTCGGGCGTCGGGCCCAACGGCGAGAACCGCAGGATGCGGCGCGCTTCCTCCACGTGCTGCCCGCGGATCATGTCGATCACCCGCCGCATCTTCCTCGGCGTGGTGCGCGCGTACTTCATGCTGGCTCGAGCTTCCACGTCGCCTACCTCACTCCGGTCCTGCGCTCGTCACGCGAGTGCGAACGGAACGTACGGGTGGG
>JBKPMF010000160.1:0-5781 GCA_046732015.1 Actinomycetota bacterium | reverse complement strand
CCGTGAACGGGCACAGATGCGCCGGCAGATCCGGGTGCTCACCGCCGAGGGCCGCCTGTCGGCCTGGGTGCTGACCCTGCTGCCGCTCGGCATCGCCGCCTACATGTTCGCCGTCAATCCCGAGTACATCGGCCTGCTGTTCACGACCCGCATGGGTCTATTCATGGTCGGAGTCGCGGTCATCCTGCTGGTGCTCGGGGTCTTCTGGATGAGGAAGATCGTGGATATCGATGTCTGAGATCTGGCTCGTACTCGCCGTTGGGGCCGCCTTCTTCGCCGTCGTGCTTGGAGGCCTGGCCGTCGAACAGAGCATGTCCGACAAGAAGCGCGCCGTGCGGCTCCTCGAGTCCCACGTCAGCGCGAACGAGTCGGTCAACCTCCGCGACCATCAGCTGTCAGAGAACTTCGGACAGCGGGTACTCGTGCCGATCGTGTCACGGGCGGGGCGTATCGCGAGAAGGATCACCCCGCTCGACACGCGCGACCGGATCGCGAAGAAGATCATGCTCGCCGGCGCTCCCCCCGGATGGGACGCCGAACGGATCATGGCCTTCAAGGTGATCGGTGCCGTGGTCGGTGTGGCCGGAGGGCTCGCACTGACGGTCATGCTCCGGCCCGCGCCGTTGATCTCGTTCGTGGCGGTCGGCTTGCTCACGTTCGTCGGGTTCGTCGTGCCGGACTCCACGCTCAACCGCAGGGTTGAAGAGCGCCAGAAGGAGATCCTGCGGACGCTGTCGGACACGCTCGACCTGCTCACGATCAGCGTCGAGGCGGGGCTGTCGCTCAACGCCTCGATCGCCCAGGTGGTGCAGAACGTGCCCGGCGTGCTGTCGGCGGAGTTCGCGCGCATGCTCCAGGAGATCCAGCTGGGCGTGCCCCGTTCGGAGGCCTTCCGGCATCTCGCCGACCGCACCGACGTCGAAGAGCTCAACGCCTTCGCACTGGCCATGATCCAGGCCGATGCGTTCGGTGTCTCGATCGCCAGCGTGCTGCGGACCCAGGCACAGCAGCTGCGGATCAAGCGCCGTCAATGGGCGGAGCAGAAGGCGCAGCAGACGCCGGTCAAGATCGTGTTCCCGCTGGTCCTGTGCGTGCTCCCGGCCCTGTTCGTCGTGATCGTGGGCCCCGGCGCCATCCGCATCGTGACCCAGCTGTTCAAATAATCCGAACCCGGTCCCCGGCACTCGGGGCCGGCCGACCTGGCCGCGAACGCCTGATGATCCCAGCCCCGCAAGGCTGGGATCGTCGCATCCGGGCCTCGTCCCATCGGTCCTAGGTCTTCGAGACCGTGATGTGGGCCAAAGACGACCCCTTCGCCGTATAGCACACCCGTGCTAGACCGGTTATCGTCCCCCAGACAGGGGAGGCAACTCTTCCCCCTTCGCGGGTCTGGCCGCGGGTCACGTCGGCAAGAGGCGTCCCCCGGTCGCGATGACCGCCAACCCGCGGACCGATGGAGCGAGATGGGACGGACCGTGCAGGGACGCATCGAAGACATGGGCGCCGCCGATGAACCGCGCTCCTACCGTGTCGACGACGTCACCGTCATCGTCGAGCGAGGGACCTCGGCGCGGGAGCGCTACAGCCACCTGTATCGCCTGATCGCCCTCACCGACGTGCTGTCGATCGCGGTGGCGCTGCTGCTCGCCTACTGGGTTCGTTTCGGGGTCGAGGTGCCCAGCGGCGATTTCCTCCTGCTGCTGGCCGGCGCACCCTTCGCGATGCTCGTCGTCTACGGCATGTTCCATCTCTACGACGCCTACCGGTACACCGCCGCCGAGGAGTTCCGCCGGATCCTGTTGGCGGTCTCGCTGGGCGTCGGGGGCATCCTGGCGTTGTCCTTCTGGTCCAAGGGAGAGTTCTCCCGCTCATGGCTGGCTCTCTCGTGGGCATTCGCAATCGTGGCCGCCCTGGCCTCGCGGCGACTGTGGCACGCACATATCGGCCACCTGAAGGCCGACGGCGAGCTGTCGTTCCCCACGCTCATCGTGGGCACCAACGCCGAGGCGGTGCACCTGTCGACGCTCATGGAGCGTCCGTCCTTCGGCTTCCGTCCGCTGGGCATGGTCGCCACCAAGACCCGAGATGGTGACCTGCCCGACCTGCCGATCCTCGGTTCGGTGATCGATCTGCGCGAGGTGATCCGCCAGGTGGGCGCCGAGTGCGTCTTCGTCGCCGCCACCGCGCTCTCGATCGACGAGATGAAGCACGTCGCGAAAGCGGTGAGGCTCGAAGGCGTCGAGGTGCGGGTCACGGCGACCCTGCCCGAGGTGCTGTCGTCCCGCGTCGCGGTCCAGTCGCTAGGTGGGGTCACGGCGCTGTCGCTCCGTCCGGTCCGGCTCACCGGCACCCAGGCCGCACTGAAGCGGGCCTTCGACATCGTGGTGGCCGGCCTCGGCACGCTCTTGCTCTCGCCGTTGCTGATCACCCTGGCCCTGGCCGTCAAGCTCTCCACCCCCGGCCCGGTCCTCTACCGCCAGCCGCGCGTCGGGCACCGCGGACGTCCGTTCACGATGCTGAAGTTCCGCACGATGCTCGTGGGCGCCGACGCCATGGTCGATTCGCTGCGCGAGGAGCACGGCGTCCAAGACCTGATGTTCAAGCTGCAGGACGATCCGCGCGTGACCCGCGTGGGCCGGGTCTTGCGGAAGTACAGCCTCGACGAACTGCCGCAGCTGATCAACGTGATCCGCGGCGACATGAGCCTCGTCGGGCCCCGGCCGCCGCTGCCTGAGGAGGTCACCCGCTACGAGGACTGGCAGTTCGACCGCCTGGAGGTGCCGCCGGGGATCAGCGGTCTGTGGCAGGTGAGTGGTCGCAGCGAGCTCTCGTTCGACGATTGCGTGCGCCTCGACCTGTTCTACATCGAGAACTGGTCGCTCGCCTACGACCTCTACATCCTGGCCAAGACGGTCCCGGTGCTGATCTCTCAGCGCGGGGCGTACTGAGCCGCACGCGAGGACCACGTTGAAGGTCATGTTCGTGTGCTCCTCCGGTGGGCACCTCACGCAGCTGTACCGGTTGAAGCCCTGGTGGGAACAGCACGACCGTCGCTGGGTGACGTTCGACACCGCCGACGCCACATCGCTCCTGGCGGGTGAGACGGTGGCCTGGGCGCACTACCCGACCACTAGGAACATCCCCAACACCCTGCGGAACCTCCGGCTCGCCTGGCGGCTCCTGCGTTCGGAGCGCCCTGATGTCGTGGTGTCCGATGGCGCCGGCGTGGCGGTGCCCTTCTTCATCATCGCCAAGGTGTTGGGCTCGGCCACCGTCTACCTCGAGGTGTACGACCGGATCGACTCGCGCACGCTCACGGGCCGTCTGTGTGCGCCATTCACGGATCTGTTCTGCGTCCAGTGGCCCGAGCAGCAGGCCCTCTACCCCGGGTCGCGCCTGATCGGACGGCTCCTGTGAGCACGCCAAGCTCCGGCCCCGTGCTCGTCCTCGTCGGCACGGACCACCACCCGTTCGACCGGGTCGTGGGATGGGCCGACGAGTGGGCGGCCTCCCACCCCGACCAACGGGTCCTCGTCCAGTACGGCACCTCGCGACCGCCGGCCACCGCTGAAGGCCACGACCTCCTGCCGGTCGGCGAGCTGACGGCCTTGATGTCCGAAGCGACGGTGGTCGTGTGCCATGGCGGCCCGGGCACGATCATGGGCGCCCGCGAGGCCGGCCACGTCCCCATCGTGGTGCCGCGCAGGAGCGATCTGGGCGAACACGTCGACGATCACCAGGTGCGGTTCGCCACCCGCGTGGCGGCGGCGGGCCAGGTGCACCTGGCCACCGATCAGCCCACGTTCTCGAGCCTGCTCGAACGCGCGGACGCGGGGGAAGCGGGGTTCAGGATCGATCTGATGACCGAGGATCCGGCAGCCGAGGCGGTCGCTCGGTTCGCGGCATCGGTGGATGCATTGCTGCGGGGTAGGGGTGGCACGAGGCGTCAACGCTCCCGGTCCTGAGCGGTCGTGCGGGAGGGCAACACCTGTGTGGCGTGCGCGGGCGAGTGGGCTCCGACCGGTTCAGCCGTGGGACCGGCGACGGGAACGCACCAGCACGCGGGGCCGAGGGCTCAGCGAACCATTGCGCTCGGCCTCACGCTCGGCGACGAACGCTGCCGTCGCGAGCCACCCTTCGGCGCTCTCGAAGTCGCCGGATGCGACCGCCTCCGCGTACGCGGTAGCGATGCGATCGAGGGTGGAGGCCCGAAGCTTCACGTATGGTGTATCGGCACCGGGCGTCAGCGCCCAAAGCCGTCCCCGGTGTTCTGTCAGATTTCCTGGCAGATTGAGCCTTTCGGCAGTTGCAAGGGGTAGCCCATTCGGCCTATCATTCGCTCCGTAGTTCCGGTGACAACCGGAAGGCAAACGACCAGGAAAGAAGGGAACCGACCGATGAAGCGTGCCATTGGTGTCATCGCTTCTGCGTGCGTCGCCGTTCTGGTGATGGCGGGGACGGCTCTGGCAGGGAGTTCCTACCCTCCCACGCCCGAACCCACCACCATCGTCAAGAGCTCTGGCGGCGGCACCGCGTTCACGGGTGGGAACGTCTCCACCGCCGTGATCGTGGTCGGCGTCCTCGCGTTGCTCGGTGTGGCTGCGTTGTTCGTGGCTCGGCGCCGGAGCGCGACGGAAGCCTAAGGCCGCAGACAAGCAGACATACCCCCCGAACGCAGCACCCCGGTCATCGACCGGGGTGTTCGCATGCCCGGACGCCATGGGGGCCGGCGCTGCCTGATCGCTGAGCGGGGTTCGCTCGGCTAACCGCCGAGCGGCCGAACCAGGTCCCTCCACCACCGTAGGGGGACCGGTGCGGCGAAGCGGACCTCCAACTCGGTGCGTGGCCCTGGGGTTCCCTCCCACACGGCGCTCCCGCCGTCGATCTCCATGTCCGCGCTCGTCCACGTGATGCGCTGGCCCGACGGCGCGTGGATCTCGATCCGCACCTGAGTGGGCTGCACCGTCGTCTGATTGAGGAACGTCAGGCGATACGTGCCCGCCGAGGAGTTGCCTTCCCATACGTCTTCCAGCTTGGTCTGCATGCGGAGCGAGCCGGTCGTGCCGGCAGGGATCGTGAAGAAGTCCTGGTACCAGGGGATGCCCAGCTCCGAGCCGTAGCGCAGACCGTCGATCGGGGTGCCGTTACGTTCGGCGGTCAACAGATCGCAGCCCGGCGCGCACGACATGGTCACGAGGGCGATGTTGTCGCCGGGGTCGCCGTCGGCGAGCGGCTTGATCACGTATCCGGGGACCCCCGAGGTCGGCGAATCGTTGCGGATCCGGACCTCGGTGGTGGCGATGGCCTCGCCGCTCCCGCCGAGCTGGACGTCGTAGTCGACCTCGCGTTTCGCGTAGTAGTCGACCTTGCTCCCGGAGCCGCTGTTGACGATGACGGCGGACACGTCCCCGGGCTCTGAGGCCCGGAGCCCGCCGTCGGCGCCCGCCAGCACCAGGGCATCCTCGAGCGAGGTGTCGGTGTCGGCGTACACCTTGAGGTGCCCACCGGCCACCGCGGCCGAGACGGCGCGCAGGCGGCCGATGTTGTGCTCCTCCATCCCCAGGAACCGCTCGAACACCCCCTTGGCGACGTCGCCGAGCACTTCCTTGCGCTCCCGTGACTCCTTGAACCGGATGTAGGCCTCGTTCGTGGTGAACGGCACGACGGTGTCGGCATCGATCTGGCGGTCGAGGCCCGGCACCGTCGTCGGTCCGGTCACCGCCAGCAGCTCCTGCAACGCGAAGGGATCCGCCGATATCACCCCGTCGAGGCGTTCACCCG
>JBKPMF010000159.1:0-5587 GCA_046732015.1 Actinomycetota bacterium | reverse complement strand
GCGCCGAAGAGGCAAACTCGGTACTTCCCGCTCGCCGCTCGCTCCAGCAGCGCGGGGAGCAGGTCGACTCCCGTCGCCCGCTCACGCAACGGCGTACCGACCAGGCGGGACCCCCACACGACCGGCATCCCGTCCGGGATCGCCAAGTCGGCGCGTTGCAGCAACTGGAGCAGCGGTGGCTCGAGGGTGGCGTTGACCAGGAAGTCCACATTCACGGTGGCCACTTGGTGGACGCGTCCCGTTGCCCGCCCCACCTCGATCATCGCCAGGATGCGATCGACCGCTTCAGCGATCGTGACGTCGTCGACCGGAGCCCCGAGCAATACCGCGCACCGATCGGTCACGGCGGGTCGTTCCCCGCGATTTCCCGGCGAGCCGTCCGCACCCAGCCCCCTTCGCCCGGGCCGGCCAGCATGCGCAGCCACAGCCGCACCTTCCAGAGGACCATTCCCGGGGCGTGCAGCAGTGAGCGGTAGACAGACGCGGGGGCGCGGGCGAGCACGAGTGCCGACAGCACGTGCCCACCAAGTGCGCTGCACAGCACGATTCCCGTGCGGGTGGCGGCGCGTCCGCCCACGACGGCCGACACGACACTGACCCCGCCGATGGCCGCAGCGAGTACCGACAGCGGAGGGATCAAGTGATCGGCGATCGCGTCCACGGCGGCCACGCGATTCGTCGTCGCCGGATCAACCGCGGCCCGAGCGAGGCGAGGGATGTAGCGCCGGGCCAGTTCGATCCGGCCCCGTTCCCAGCGCTCGTTCTGGGTGCGCGCACCTTCCAGCGTCACGGGCATCTCGGCCTCGACAATGGCATCCGGCGCGTACGCGACCAGCACCCCATCGAGCAGCAGCTCCATCTGGAACTCGATGTCCTCGGTGAGGTGGCCACTCCAGCCGCGGCCACTGAGCACGTCGGAGGTGAACGCCATGCCGTTCCCGTACAGACCGCACGACGCACCGATGGCCGTGCGACCCAGTGGTCGGAGGTGGTGGCGCGACGCGAGCGCGGCCGCCCGGAGCCCCGCCGCCGCGGACGTGTCCGGGTCGCGCACGCGGTACTGACCCTGCACGGCGCGCGCCCCGGTCGAGACGGCACGGCCGATCTCCCGGAGAAATCGCCGGTCCACGACAGTGTCGGCATCGACGATCACCACCACGTCGGGCACCGCGTCGGCTGGTCCGGCGAGCAGTTCGTCCATCGTGCGGCCCAGCGCCGGGCCTTTGCCCCGCCGCTCACCCGCGTGCTCGTGCACTTCGACGCCCGCGGCGCGGGCGAGCTCCACGGTTCGGTCGGTGCAGTGGTCGGCGATCACGTGCACGCGATAGCGGTCCGCCGGGTAGTCGAGCGCGGCCAACGCCCGCAGCGTCGCGCCGATCACCGGCTCCTCGTTGTGGGCGGGGACGAGCACCGCGAAACGCAGAGTCCCCGGCCCACTGCTGGGGTTCGGTGCCCGTCTTCTCGCCGCGGTGGCCAGCCCGGCCGCGGCCGTGAGCACGGTCAGGTATGCGACCGGCAGGGCGAGAACAACCTTCACGGCGCCGAGCAACACCACGAGAACACGCCGGAGGCGGAAGAACAAGGGTCACTCTCCTGGTCGGAGGCCGCGGACTGCGACAGGTCGGGCGGAGGCGGGGTCGAACCTCACCACCGTGCCGTCGTGTTCGACGGCCCGCCGGGACGCTGGTCTCGGAGTCCGGCCCATCGTTGCTTCATAGCATCATCGATCGTGCTCCTTTGATGTCCGGTCGCTGACGTGTGTATTCCCCGGTGCCCCGGCGCCCGCTCTCGATAGCGTTGGGGCCATGGCGGCGGGCGGGAAGATGCGGGTGATGTTCGTGAACACACCGACGACTCGACCGCTCGGCGCGGACACGTGGATCCACACCCAGATCATCGGGCGCCTCGACCGCGCTACGCACGAGTTCGACGTCGCCCTCGCGGCCGGCTGCCCCGGACAGCGCACACCCGTCTTCGAGGCGCTGCAGGGTGTCACGGGCTTGCGCCTGCGCCCGGTGAACTTCGGGCCCGAGCTCTCGGGACGCCGGCTGGCGGGCAAGTTCGCCGCGTTGATCGCCACGGTGCCCGCACTCCTGAGCTTCGCCTCGCTCGCCTGGTACGTGCGCAAGCAACGGGTGGACGTCATCCACACCAGTGATCGACCTCGTGACGCGTTGGCGTGCCTCGCGCTCGCTCGTTTGACGCGGGTCCCATGCATCATTCACGTCCACACGGCATGGAGCGAACGCATGGGTCGCGTGGTCAGATGGACGTTGCACCGGGCCGACGCGCTGATCGCGGTCTCGGCGTTCGTCGGCCGTTCGCTCGTCGCCGGCGGCAATCGTCCGGATCGTGTCCACGTCGTTCTGAACGCGATCGACCTCGACGCCTGGAAGCCGCAGATCGATCGAGACACCGCTCGCCACGACTTGGACCTGGCGCCAGAGGCTCGGGTGGTGCTCACGGTGTGCCGTCTGTCGCCCGAGAAGGGTCCCCTCGAACTGGTCGAGGCCATCGCGCGCCTGCGTGACCAGGGTCGACAGGTGAAACTCTTGATTGCCGGAGTCGATCTGTCGCTCGACCAGGGGTACACGAACGAGCTCGAAGCGCTCATCCGCCGCCACGGGCTGCTCGGCGCGGTCCAGCTCCTCGGCTGGCGCGACGACGTGCCCAAGTTGATGGCGGCGGCGGACGTCTATGCGATGCCGTCGACGGGAGAACCGTTCGGTCTGGTGTTCGCCGAGGCCATGGCGATGAAGCTCCCCGTGCTCGGCCTCGACGACGGTGGGACCCCTGAAGTGGTCCAACACGGCCGGACCGGCCTGCTTTCGGGCCATGGCGACGTCGACGCGCTCGCGGCCAACCTGGCGCGATTGCTCGACGACCCCGGTCTGGCCCAGCACTTCGGCGAGCAGGGTCGCCGGCGCGTCGAGGCCGAGTTCACGTCAGAACGCATGGCGCGGGACGTTGCAGCGGTATACAGACGGATAGCGTCCGAGCCGGCGAACGGGCTCGGTTGAGGAGTACACAATGCAAACAGCGGGCGGACAGAGTTCTCAGGTCCTTGATCGAGCGGCCTTCGACGAGCACGAGTTCGGGCGGCAGCTCGACCACGACGGCTACGTCGTCTTCAGAGACGTGGTGTCGAAAGACCGACTCGCTGATCTGGGCCAGACGATCGTCGACGCGTACGAGCGGACGCGCGCGGCGAATGAGCTGTTCGAGGGGGGCGGAAGCCACAGCGGACACCTGAACTGCTACCCCGGAGAAGCGGCGCGGTTCGTCTACGACGAGCTCGCCGAGGCCGGGATCGTCGACCTGGTTCGTGCCGTGCGGCCCGACATCGTCGACTCCGTGCGGGCCACCATGAACTTCAACCTGCCGGGCAGCGTGGCCCAGCACTACCACATGGACGGCCTGTACGTGAAGGAGTTCCTGGTGTGCAACGTCGCCGTGGTGGACACCGATCTCGCCAACGGTGCGATCGATTTGCTGCCTGGGACGAACCGGGAGTTCTTGAAGTTCTGGCGCTATGCCGTTGAACGGAAGTACCGGTTGAGCACCCGCGTCCCGATGAGCCGTGGCGACGTCATCGTGCGCAAATCCACACTGTGGCACCGGGGCATGCCGAACAAGACGAACGCGCCCCGTCCCATGATGGCGGTCACGTTCGGAGAGATCGACCCTCCCGCGCCTGACCCCTTCAGCGTGAACGGCGGAGGCGTCGAGTTCTACGCGAACTGGTTCAGCACGAGCCGGCTCGGACAGCTGCGGGAACGAACCGTCGTTGCCGCTCCGATCACGTACTCGGCATACCGGTTCGTCCGGTCGCTCTACGGAAACAAGGGGTACGACGCCTGGTGACGGCGGCCCGGAGAAGAGCCTCCGCGACGACGACCGCCTACTGAAGGTCGCGTATCGGCCGGGCGGGCACGCCGGCCACGAGCTGGTCGGCCGGAACCGGTCTGGTCACGACCGCCCCCGCAGCAACCACCGCCCCGTCGCCGATCGAGACGCCGGGCAGGATGATCACGCGGGCGCCGAGCCACACCCCGGACCCGATCGAGACCGGTGCCCGGCTGACGAGGCCGGCCCGTTCGGCGTGGTCTCCGAAGTGGTGACCGCTGGTCAGGACGAGTACCTCCGGACCGATCCTCACGCGGTCGCCGATCACGATGGCATCCGTGGCATCAAACGTCGAGCCGGCGTTGAACCAACAAGCACTGCCGACGGTGAAGTTGGCCGCCGGCTGGGTCCCTCCGAGGATGGTGATCTCCCCGGCGATCAACGTTCCGGCGTCGATCCTGCAGCCGGCGAAGCGCAGCAGACCCACCCGTAGCCGGCCGCCCACGAACGGCGGGATCAGCCGGATGAGGCCGAGGGCGATCCCGAGGCGAGGATGAAGGTGGACGAGTTCCTCGTTCACCACCTCGCGGACCCGCCGCAACAGCGGGCGCGAGGTCGGACTCAATGATCCCAGAGCTGCCACGGCGGATCGCCGGCGTTGACAATCTCCTCCAACTCGACCTTGTCCTTGAACGTGTCCATGTTGCGCCAGAAGCCGTCGTACGGATACGCCAGCAGCTCCTTCTTCTCGATCATCCGCTCGAACGGCTCGAGGATCAGCTCGTCGCCGGGCTCGATGTAGTCGAAGACGCGGTTGCGCATCACGAAGAAACCCGCGTTCATGCGCACCGGTGACCGGCCCACCTGCTCCAAGCCCTCGACGAAGCCGTCGTCGTCGCTGTGGACCACGTGGAAGCTGTGCGGGGCGGGCACGGTGACGAAGACCGCGGTCGTGTCCCGTTCGGTGAAGTGATCGATGTAGGAGTTCAAGTCCATGTCGGTGAGGGCGTCGGCGTAGTTGGCGAGGAACACCTCATCGTCACCCACGTGCTCCTTGACGCGACGGAGTCGCTCACCGATGAGCGACGACCGGCCGGTGTCGACGAAGGTGATCTTCCAGTCCTCGATGTCCTTGCTCAACAGCTCGACCTGATGGCCGCCATGCGTCAGGACGAAGTCGTTCGTCGCGCACTCGTCGTAGTGCAGGAAGTAGTCCTTGATCTTCTGCCCGCCGTAGCCGAGACAGAGGATGAACTCCTTGTGGCCGAAGTGGGCGTAGTACTTCATCAGGTGCCACAGGATCGGCCGCTGCCCGATCTCCACCAGCGGTTTGGGAATCTGATCCGAATAGTCCCGCAGCCGCATCCCCATCCCGCCACAGAACAGCACAACCTTCATGTCATGTACCTGAGATCGAACCTTCCCTCGAACCGCCAACGGCGATCGTACCGCCCATTCGGCGGCGCGGGACGCAAATCGAGTCGCCGACGAGCGACGACGGTCAGGATCATCGGAAGGCGGTCGCGTACCAATCGATCGTTCGTCGAAGCCCCGTCAACAGGTCGGTCGCCGGGGACCAGCCGGAGATGCGACGGGTGGTGGCGATGTCGGCGACATGTTCGGGTTCGTCGGGTCGGTCGGGAATCGCTCCCCACTCCGGCGTGACGACCGAGCCCGTCAGCCGGATGATCGTTTCGGCGACCTCCCGCACCGTGTGCAAGGAGCCCGAACCGATGTCCAG
>JBKPMF010000158.1:0-7490 GCA_046732015.1 Actinomycetota bacterium | reverse complement strand
GGCCCGGGGCGGCCGCGGACCGCCAGGCGGCGCGCGCCGGAGGCCAACGCGATCCGGCGCGTCAGCTGGGCCCCGATGCGCGCGGTCGCACGTCGGCGCTGCTCGCTTCCAGGTGCGCCCGGCGACAAGCTCGGCGGCATCGAGAGCCGCTCGGCCACCTCGCGCACCGTCGTCTCGGAGGCGCGCATCCAGCCAGGGATCTCGAGCGTGAGCTTGATCGCCGGTCGGGGGTAGTAGAGGTTGGGTCCGTCCAGGACGCGCAGCTCGGCGGTCGAGACGCGCGGGGTCGTCACCTCAGGCCCCGGCCGGGTCCGGTGGGGATGTCGCACATGCGTGCGCTCCGGCCGAGGTGGCTCGCAGGATGCTCACGCCCGAAGCGTACCCACGGCGGCCGCAGCGCGCGAGCCGCTCACCCCTCGTACGTGTCGGTGCGGTAGCGCCGGAGTTCCGGATAGGCGACCGCCGCGACGACCGCCCCCACGATGCACGCCACCCCGCCGGTCACCACGCTGATCGCGGGGGTGAACCAGGTGGCGACCAGTCCCGCCTCCACGTCGCCGAGCTTCGGGCCACCGGTGACGACCAACGAGAAGATGCCGCTCAGGCGCCCACGGAGCCGGTCGGGGACGGTGACCTGCAGGATCGTCGAGCGGAAGATGGCGCTCACCACGTCGGCCGCGCCGGCGATCGCCAGGAAGACCATCGCCAACGCGAGGTTCGCGCCCACCAGGCCGAACGCGGCGATCGCCGCGCCCCAGCCCGCCACCGCCCAGATCACGGCCTCGCCTTGACGGCGGATCCGCACGACCGAGCCCGACAGCAGTACCTGGGCGAGCGCCCCCACCGCCGGCGCCGCGAACAGCAGTCCCACCACCTCGGGGCCGCGATCGAACTGCGTGGCAGCGAGCACCGGGAACAGCGCCGCCGGCATCCCGAAGATCATCGCGATGAGATCGATCACGAACGTCGACTGCAACAGCCGGTGATGGACCACGTAGCGGAACCCTTCCGCGACGGCCCGGGGGCCCACGGTGGGTCCGGCGTCGTCGGGCTCGGGCGGCAGCGGCTGCATCGCCAGCGCGGCGATCAACATGCCCCCGTAGCTGACCAGGTCCACCGCGTAGGCCCATCCCACGGCTCCGGTCGCGCCGATCAGGAGGCCGGCGAGCGCGGGGCCGACGATGCCGGTGACCTGCCACTGCATCTGCGACAAGGCGACGGCCGACGGCATCAACTCTTCGCCGACCAGCCGGGGCACCGAGGCCTGGCGCGCGGGCATGTTGATCGCCGCCAGCATCCACGTGAGGGCGTTCGCCACGTGCAGCACCGCGAGCGACGGGGACGGGACCAGCGCCGTTGCTACCAGCACGGCGGCCACGAGGACGTGCCCGAGCTGGGTCCAGACGATGACCGATCGGCGGTCGTGGGCGTCGATGAACGATCCACCGACGAGCGTGCCAGCGATGTTGCCGGCCAGCCCCGAGAGCCCCAGCAGACCCACGGCCGCGGGCGAGCCGGTGAGGTCGTACACCTGCACGTACAGCCCCACCCGTGCGAATTGGGATCCGAGGGCCGAGATGAACGTTCCCGTCCACAGGAGCCGGTAGTCGCGGGAGACGCGGAGCGGTGTGATGTCGAGCAGCAGGCGCCGGAACCGCGAACGGACCCGACCATCGTGGCCGGGTCCGTCGTCGTGGGTCATGGACGGAACGGTAGCAACCGTTCCGCGATGTGCCGGTTACGCCAAGGCGGCCCCCACCGCGTCGTCCAGGACCTGCAGGCCGTCCTCGAGCAGCGCGGCCTCGATGTTGATCGGCGGCAGGAGGCGCACCACGTTGCCGTAGGTCCCGGCGGTCAGCACGATCACGCCCTGGGCGAGGCAACCGTCGGCGATCGCGTTCATCGTCTCGGCACCGAGCGGCTCCTTCGTGCCACGGTCGGTGACGAGTTCGATCGCGAGCATCGCTCCTCGGCCGCGGATGTCGCCGATCGCGTCGTAACGCTCGGACATCGAGGTGAAGCGCTCCATGATCGTGGCGCCGACCTCGCGCGAGCGAGCCAACAGATCCTCGCGTTCGATCTTGTCGAGCACGGCGAGCGATGCGGCCGCCGCCACGGGGTTCCCGCCGTACGTGCCACCGAGGCCGCCGGCGTGCACCGCATCCATGATCTCGGCGCGGCCGGTGACGGCGCTGATCGGCAATCCGCCGCCCATCGACTTGGCGGTGGTCACCAGATCGGGCACGACGCCCTCGTCCTCGATCGCGTACCAGCGACCGGCACGCCCCATCGCCGACTGGATCTCGTCGGCGATGAACACGATCCCGTGCGTATCGCAGAACTCGGCGATCCCGGCGACGAAGCCGGGGGAGGGGACGATGAAGCCGCCTTCGCCCTGGATCGGTTCCATGATCACCGCGGCGATGTTCTCTTCGCCGATGTGCTTGTGCATCGTGTCGAACGCGTACGCCAGCGCTTCGCGGGTCACGGTCTCCGGATCGGCACCATCGGACTTCCAGCGGTAGGGATAGGCGAAGGGCAACCGGTAGATCTCGGGGGCGAACGGCCCCATGCCCTGCTTGTAGGGCATCACCTTGGCGGTGAGGGACATCGCCAGCAGGGTGCGTCCGTGGAACGCATGGTCGAAGGTGACGATCGCGGACCGGCCGGTGTGCTTGCGGGCGATCTTCACCGCGTTCTCGACCGCTTCGGCACCCGAGTTGGCGAACATCGTCTTCTTCGCGTGGTCACCGGGCGTCAGCGCGTTCAGCCGCTCGGCCAGTTCGATGTAGGGCTCGTTCGCGGTGACGTGGAAGCAGGTGTGCGTCTCGAGTTCGGCCTGCTTCTGGATCGCGGCGACGACCTCGGGTGCGGTGTGCCCGATGTTGAGCACGGCGATGCCGGTGGCGAAGTCGATCAGGCGGTTGCCGTCGACGTCTTCGACGATCGAGCCCGATGCCCGTGCGGTGACGATCGGGTGGATCGCGCCGACGCCCTTGGCGACGGCCTGTTCGCGCCGCGCGAACCATTCGCGGGATCTCGGACCGGGGATCTCGGTGACGAGTTTGCGTTCCTGGGGGATGTCCATGTCGAGCGTTTCCCTCCTGCTGGGGTACCGGTCGAGTGTCGGGCCCCGCGTGGGGTCCTGTCAGGCGATGACGGGGCCATGCTTCACGTTCAGGGTTGTACGGTTCGTCCAGCCGGAACGGCTCAGCCCTTCGTCCGAGGTGCCCTGGCTATACGTTCCGTACAATCGACGCATGGCCGTCACCGTCCAGGACATCGTCGCCGTGCCAGGTATGCCGCTGAAGCTGCTCGCCGGCCAAGAGCAGGCTCTGCGCCCGATCCGATGGGTGCACGTGTCCGAATTGGAGGACCCGACGCCGTGGCTGAAAGGCGGTGAGCTGATCCTCACCACCGGCATGGGCATCGGCGCGACGCCGGCGAAACAGCGCGCTTACTTGAAGCGCCTCGCGAAGGCTGGCCTGGCCGGGCTCGGGTTCGGGCTCGGGTTCAGCCACGACAAGACTCCTCGCTCGTTGGTGACCGCCGCCACATCCGAGGACTTCCCGCTGTTCGAGGTGCCCTACCCGGTGCCCTTCATCGCGATCACCGAGGCCGTGTTCACGCGCATCGTCGCCGAGCAGTACGACACGCTGCAGCGGGCCGTCGATGCCGAACACGTGCTCACGCGTGCCGTCATGGAGGGCAAGGGGCCCGAGGGCATCGCGCGGTCGCTCGCCGACGTCACGAAGGGGTGGGCGTTGCTGCTCGACCTCCACGGTCTGCCGATCGCCAGCACGAGCCGAGCGGCCTCGCTGCGGGCCGAACGCGTGTGGGACGAGCTGCGTGACAGTCGCCCAGAGAGCACCTCGTTCAGCGTGACCCTGGTGGACCGCGGCCATCACATCTGGGTTCAGCCCGTCGGCGCGCAGGGCCGCGTCGAGGCGTTCCTCGCAGTCGGCAAGCCCGAGCAGCTCAGCCAGACGGACCGGATCGTGGCGGGGCACGCGCTGAGCCTGTTCGCGATCGAACTCGCGAAGTCCCGTGCGGTGGCCGACGCCCAACGGCGGCTCCAGGGCGACTTCTTCGACGAACTGGCGCGCGGTGGACTCACGAACGCCGACGCCGGTCGGGGGCTCGCGCGATTCGGGTTCGACCGCGACACGGCGGTGCTCGTCGTATCGCTCGAGACGGTGGGCGAGGGCCCTGAGCCCGAGACCGTGGCACTTGCGGTCACGGACGAACGCTCGCGGGCCGGTGGCGGATTCCTCGCCTCTGCCCATGCCGACGGGGTCCATCTGTTGTTGCCGGCCGAACCCGAGGTCGATCTCGCGGAGGTCACGAAGGCGATCGGCCATCGCGTGGGCGCCGAGCTCCGGGCCGGCGCCGGCTCCGCCGTGACGGCCGATGACGTGGGCCGTTCACTCCGTGAGTCGAGGTACGCTTTGCAGGTGTGCCGCCTGGAAGGGTGGTCGCATGCCGGGTTCGCCGACCTCGGCACGTACCGGCTGCTGTTGTCGATGACGGAGCCCGACGCGCTGCGGGCGTTCGCCGATTCGATGCTCGGGCCCCTCGATGCCTACGACCGGGACCACAACGGGGAGTTGCTGGGTTCGCTCCAGGCGTTCCTCCAGCACAACGCCCGCTGGGAGACGGCGGCCGCCGAACTGTTCGTGCATCGCCACACGCTGCGCTACCGGATGCGCAAGGTCGAAGAGCTCACCGGGCGCGATCTGTCGAGCAGCTTCGACCGCATGGAGTTCTGGCTTGCGCTGCGGGCGCGGGATCTCCAAGCGGCCCAGCAGGAAGGGTGATGCGTTGTCCACCTCGGACAATCACGGGGACCGGTGCGGGCCATCCGTCGGGTGGAACGTTCGCGCCAGCGCGAGGCATACTGGCGGTCTGACGCCCGCAAGCGGTTGAGCGTTCTTCGACGAGGAGGGGGAACATGGCTGACAGCCATCAGATGTTCATCAACGGCGAATGGGTGAACTCGTCCGACGGCGGCACCCGCGACATCATCAGCCCCCACACGGGCGAGGTGATCGGCTCCGTGCAGGAAGGCACCGCCGAGGACGTCGACAAGGCCGTCGCCGCGGCCAAGAAGGCGTTCGACGACACCTGGTTCGACACCACGCCCAAGGATCGCCAGCTGATGCTCCTCAAGCTCGCGGATGCGATCGAGGAGAACGCCGAGGAGATCGTCAACATCGAATCGCAGGACGCCGGCAAGCCGGCAGCCGTGACGATGTCGGAGGAGATCCCGCCGATCGTCGACAACCTGCGCTTCTTCGCGGGGGCCGCACGCCTGCCCGAGGGGCGCAGCGCCGGGGAGTACATGGCGGGGTTCACCTCGATCGTCCGTCGTGAGCCGATCGGCGTCGCCGGCCTGATCGCGCCGTGGAACTACCCCCTGATGATGGCGATCTGGAAGATCGGGCCGGCGCTCGCGTCGGGCAACACGATCGTGCTGAAGCCGTCGGAGATGACGCCGCTGTCGACGATCAAGCTGGCCGCTCTCGCTTCCGAGATCTTCCCGCCCGGGGTCTTCAACGTCGTCACCGGCGACGGGTTGCCTGTGGGCGACCGGCTGGTTCGGCACCCCGACGTCGGCATCGTCTCGCTGACCGGCGACGTGAACACCGGAAAGCTGATCAACACGAACGCCAGTGACACGCTGAAGCGCGTCCACCTGGAACTGGGCGGCAAGGCGCCCGTCGTGGTGTTCGACGACGCCGACCTGGAGTCGGTCGTCGAATGGATCTCGATCGCCGGCTACTTCAACGCCGGACAGGACTGCACCGCCGCCTGCCGGGTGCTCGTGGCTGAGGGCGCCTACGACAAGGTGCTCACCGATCTCGTCCCGGCGGTCGAAGGCCTCAAGGTCGGCACGGCGTTCGAGGACGATGTCGCGGTGGGCTCGATCATCAGCGAGGAGCAGTTGCAGCGGGTCGAAGGCTTCCTCTCCCGCGCCAAGGACGATGGCGCCGAGATCCTCACCGGCGGCGAGTCGCTCGGCACCCCGGGCTATCACTTCAAGCCGACGGTCGTGGCCAACCCTTCGCAGGACGCCGAGATCGTGCAGCGCGAGGTGTTCGGGCCGGTGGTGACCGTCCAGCGATTCACCGATGAGGACCAGGCGCTCGCCTGGGCGAACGGGACCGACTACGGGCTCGCCTCGTCAGTGTGGACGCGCGACGTGGGTCGCGCGATGCGCATGTCTCGTCGCCTGCAGTTCGGCTGTGTCTGGGTCAACACCCACATCCCGCTGACGCCTGAGATGCCCCATGGTGGGTACAAGCAGAGCGGACACGGCAAGGACATGTCCGTCTACTCGCTGGAGGACTACACCAACATCAAGCACGTGATGGTCTCGCTCGACTAGCGGGCCAAAAGAGAAGCAGTCCCGCTCAGGCAGCGAAGCGGTAGTGGGTCAAGAGAGAAGTCCCGCTCAAGCAGCGAAGCGGTAGCGGGCTAACAAGAGAGAGAAGGAGCATCCCCGATGGTCGAGACGCGTCCGTTCCTGGTGAACGGGGAGTGGCGAACCGGCGAGGGCACCTTCGAGGTGCACAGCCCGTACGACGGCAGCGTCGTCGCCGAGATCGCCGTCCCCACCGCCGCCGATGTCGAGGAGGCCTCCCAGGTCGCCCACGACACCTTCGAGGAGTCGAAGAACCTGCCGATCTGGGCGCGCGCCGACGCGCTCGATCACATCTCCCAGCGGCTGTCGGAGACGATCGAGGAGAACGCGAACCTGATCGCGGCCGAAGGTGGCAAGCCGCTGAAGTGGGCCACGGTCGAGGCAACGCGTGCGGTCTCGACGTTCCGGTGGGCCTCGGAGGTGATCCGTCACGGCACCGATGAAGCGATGCGCCTGGACACCGAGCAGGCGCTGGGGTCCCGTCTCGGGATCCTTCGCCGGTTCCCGATCGGGCCGGTGCTCGGCATCACCCCGTTCAACTTCCCGCTGAACCTGGTGGCCCACAAGGTGGCGCCTTCGCTCGGGGTCGGCGCACCCATCGTGGTGAAGCCAGCCAGTGCCACGCCGATCGGCTCGCTTCGGCTCGCCGAGTTCTTCGCTGAGACGGAGCTGCCCAAGGGCATGTTCCAGGTATTGCCGGTGAGCTCGAAGGTCGCGGACGGCATGGCGCGCGACGACCGGTTCAAGAAGATCTCGTTCACCGGTTCCTCGGAGATCGGGTGGTACCTCAAGGGCCTGGATCCGAAGAAGCGCGTCACCCTCGAACTCGGCGGCAATGCCGGCGTCATCGTCCACAGCGACGCGGACCTGGACTTCGCCGCACAGCGGATCGCGTTCGGCGGCTACTACCAGGCGGGACAGAGCTGCATCAGCGTGCAGCGCGTGCTCGTCGCGTCCGAGGTCTATGAGGAGTTCTCGAAGCTCCTGACCAAGCAGGTCGAGCAGCTGAAGACCGGAGACCCGATGGACCCGAACACGGACGTCGGCCCGGTGATCGACCGCGGCG
>JBKPMF010000157.1:0-6142 GCA_046732015.1 Actinomycetota bacterium | reverse complement strand
GCCAGGGGATCGAGTTCGACTACGCGTGCGTGCATGCCGCGTTCGCGCTGGAAGAGGCCGGGTTCGAATCGGTGATGGTGAACTCCAACCCCGAGACCGTCTCTACCGACTACGACACCTCGAGCCGGCTGTATTTCGAGCCGCTGTCGCCGGAGGACGTGCTGGCCGTGTGCCGCGCCGAGCAGCCGGTGGGGGTGATCGCCCAGCTCGGAGGGCAGACCCCGTTGCGTCTGGCGCGCATCCTGCAGGACGAGGGCTACGCGATCTGGGGCACCTCGCCCGACGCGATCGACCTGGCCGAGGATCGCGGCAAGTTCGCTCGGGTGCTCGCCGAGCTCGAGATCCCCGCTCCTCCTCACGGGGAGGCCCGTACCATGGCTGAGGCCCGCGCCATCGCCGAGCAGATCGGCTATCCCGTGGTGGTCCGGCCGTCCTACGTGCTGGGTGGGCGAGCGATGGAGATCGTGTACGACGCCGACGACCTCGAGGCATTCGTCCAGACGGCTTCCGACGCCTCGCCCGATCACCCGGTCCTGATCGACCGCTTCCTGGAAGGGGCGATCGAGGTCGACGTCGACGCGGTGGCCGATGCCACCGGCGACGTATTCATCGGAGGGGTCATGGAGCACATCGAAGAAGCCGGCGTGCATTCCGGCGACTCCTCGTGCCAGATCCCGCCGGCCACCCTGTCCGACGAGGAGCTCGACGTGATCGAGGACATCACCCGGCGCCTGGCTCGCCGACTCGGTGTCGTCGGGCTGCTCAACCTCCAGCTCGCCGTCAAGGATGAGCGCATCTGGGTGATCGAAGCGAACCCGCGGGCCTCGCGGACCGTCCCGTTCGTCTCGAAGGTGATCGGGGTCTCGCTCGCCAGGATCGCCACGCTGGTGCTCGCGGGCCGGAAGCTGCTCGACCTGGGCGCGGACGGGGTGCTGCCTGCCGATCCACACCACTACCGGCACTTGCCGTACGCCAGCGTGAAGGCAGCCGTGCTGCCGTTCGGACGGTTCCCGGGCGTCGACACCGTCCTGGGTCCCGAGATGAAGTCGACCGGTGAGGTCATGGGCATCGACGCCGATTCCGGCTGGGCGTTGGCGAAGGCGTTCACCGCCGCCGGCGCGGGGCTGCCGAGCGAGGGCACCGTCTTCGTGAGCGTGGCGAACCGGGACAAGCGCGCGATCGTGTTCCCGGCCAAGCGCCTCGCCGACCTGGGGTTCCGATTGCTGGCCACCGGCGGCACCGCGGGCGTGCTGCATCGCGCCGGGATCCCGGTCGAGCGGGTGGCCAAGGTGAGCGAGCACGCCGACAACGTCGCCGAGCTGATCCGGGGTGGCTCGGTCGATCTGGTGATCAACACCCCGTTCGGCCGGGGGGCGCGCACGGACGGCTACTTCATCCGAACGGCCTCGGCCTCGGCCGGCGTGCCATGCATCACCACGTTGCCGGGGGTGTTCGCAGCGGTGCGGGGCATCGAGGCGCTTCGTGGGAGGTCGACCGAGCCGCGTTCGATCCAGGAGTACCATGCCGAGGCGATGCAGGAGCCGATGCAGGCCCGGATGACGTTCTCGGAGGCCGCCGCGGCCGGGGTCGCGGGGGAGTCCCCCGCGTGAAGCAGGTTCGCGCCGAGATCCTGTCCACGCGCAAACTGGGTGCCTACCATTCCCTGACCCTGGTGGCTCCAGAGATCGCCGAGAAAGCCCGGCCCGGGCAGTTCCTGGCGGTCAAGATGCCCGAGGGGCGCGAGTTCCTCCTGCGGCGCCACTTCGCGATCCACCAGGCGTCGCGTCGCGGGGGCTGGGCCGGGACGCTGGAGTTCGTGGTCGACCCCACCGGTTCGGGCACGGAGTGGCTCACCACCGCGAAGGCGCACGAGTTCCTCGAGGTCATCGGCCCGCTCGGCAAGGCGTTCGCCTATCCGAAGAAGCTCACGAACTGCCTGTTGATCGCCGAGGGCCATGGTGCGTCCTCGCTGTACTTCCTGGCCCAGGAACTGCACGCCCGGCAGAAGCGAGTGGACATGGTGGTGGGCGCCGAGACGCTGGAACGGGTGTTCAAACCGATCGAGGCCAAACGGTTGTCGCAGTCCGTGGCGATCATGACCGAGGATGGCACGCTGGGCGATCGCGGCGTGGTGATGGATGCCCTCGCCGAGATGGTGGAGCGCACGTCCACGGAAGTGATCTACGCGGCGGCCCCGTCGCCGACCCTGGGAGCGATCGCCGAGTTCTGTCGTCAGCGGAACATCCCCGCTCAGGTCGCGGTGGAAGAGCAGATGGGGTGCGGGTTCGGACTGTGCCAGACGTGCGTCGTGCCCGTGGCCCGCAAGGACGGCACCGGTTACGACCACGTACGTTCGTGCATCGACGGCCCGGTGTTCAATCCTGCCCGCGTGCTGTGGGACCGATGGCTCTCGGACGCTCCCACCCTGCTGCCCACGCCGCCCGGAGGCCTGCCGGTGACGAAGTCGTGGCCGGGGTAGGGGAGCGACCGTGGCCGGCGTGAAGCGAACCCTGTCGGTCGACCTGCAGGGGCTGGTGCTGCCCACGCCGGTGATGATCGCCGCGGGCTGCTCGGGCACCGGGCGCGAGCTCAGCGGTCTCGTCGACCTCCGCAAGGTGGGCGCGGTCGTGAGCCGCAGCATCTCCCTCGAGGCCGATCGCGGTTCGGCCACGCCGCGGATCGCCGAGACCGCCGCCGGGGTCGTGTGGTCGACCGGGCTGCAGAATCCGGGCATCGACGTGTTCGTCGAGCAGGAACTGCCTCGCCTGGCCCGGACCGGCTCGCACGTGGTGGTCTCGATCGCCGGCACGACCTTGGAGGAATACGTGCGACTCACCGGGTCGCTGCAGGGCCGCCCGGAGGTCTCGGCGCTCGAGGTCTATCTTTCGGGTCCCGACGCAGAGCTCGGCCGGGAGATCCTCGGCGCGCACGTCGACCGCGCCGCCGAGATCGCCGGGGCGGTGGCACGGATGTCGTTGGTGCCCGTGTTCGCGAAGCTGCCGATGAACGCGCCGGACCTCGGCGAGATCGCGACCGCCGTCGTGCGCGCCGGCGTCACCGGGATCACCGTCGGTGGTCCGCCCCCTGCCATGTCGGTACGGGCGACCCAGCTCCGGCCGTCCCTCGGCGGGGTCACCGGGTACCTCTCGGGACCCGCGATCAAACCGATGATGCTACGCGCCGTCTTCGAGGTGGCTCGCGCCGTCCCCGAGTCGCCCGTGATCGCGGTGGGCGGGATCCGGTCGGGGGACGACGCGATCGAAGCGATGCTCGCGGGCGCGTGGGCGGTCCAGGTGGGAACGGCCACCTTGGTCGACCCGGGCGCGCCCGTCGTCGTGGCGCAGGGGATCGTTCGCTACCTGAAGGAGAAGCGGCTGGCCTCGCCGGCCGACGTTCGTGGCCGGCTCAGGGTGCCCACCGGGTTCGGATCGCTCGAGGACGACGAAGAGGTCGACGCGTGATCCCGCGCCCTGAGAACCCGCTCGTGGTCGCCCTCGATGTCTCCGAGCTCGACGAGGCGGAGCGGCTCGCCACGGACCTGAGCCCGCACGTCGGCATGCTGAAGGTTGGGCTCGAACTCTTCTGGGCGCATGGCCCGGAGGCGGTGCGCCGCATCGCCTCTCACGCCCCTGTGTTCGCGGATGCGAAGCTGCACGACATCCCGAACACGGTGGAACGAGCCGCGGCGAACATCGCGCGGATCGGGGTGGCGATGCTCAACGTCCACGCCCTCGGCGGCGAGGCGATGATGCGTGCCGCGCGCGACGGTGCCGAGCGAGGCGCGGCCGACGCAGGTCATCCCACCCCACTCGTCATCGCCGTGACCGTGCTGTCGTCGCACGCCGGCGAAGACCTCGCGAGCCCGTCTTCGCTCGCCTTCGAGGCACAGCGTGCGGGACTCGACGGCGTCGTCGTCTCGGGCGCCGACGTCGGTGAAGTGCGCCAGGTGTGCGGCGAGGAGTTCTGCCTCGTGGTGCCCGGCATCCGTCCGCACGGCGGCAACGGCGACGACCAGGTGCGCGTGCTGACGCCGTCGGCCGCCCTCGACGCCGGCGCCGACTACCTCGTCGTCGGTCGTCCGATCACCGGCTCCGACGATCCGGTCGGGGTGGCGCGCGGCATCCTGCTCGGCGCGCGGTGAGCGCGTCGGCATCCGTCCACGTGCAGCGAAAACCGCAGGTCGCGGGCGGATTCTGAGGTTTGTGGCCCTTCTTGGGCCGTGCGTATACTCCCCGGGTTCTTCCCCAGCCCTGACGATCGAAGACGCAAAGGAGCGCGACATGGCTCTACCGCAGTTGACCCCGGAACAGCGCGCGGACGCTCTGAAGAAGGCCGCCGCCGCGCGCAAGGCTCGCGCCGAACTCAAGGGCGAGCTGAAGTCCGGGAAACTCACGCTCGAGCAGGTGCTGAAGCGTGAGGACGACACCGTGGGCAAGATGAAGGTGTCGGTCGTGCTCGAGTCCCTCCCCGGTGTCGGCAAGGTCCGCGCCGCCAAGATCATGGAGGAGCTCGACATCAGCGCGAGCCGTCGCGTGCGAGGTCTGGGGGCCAAGCAGCGCGAGCAGCTGAACGCCAAGTTCGCGAAGTAGCGCTGCGCGCGGGAACGCTCTTCGTCGTCGCCGGTCCCTCCGGGGTCGGCAAAGGAACGGTCGTTCGCGACGTGTTGGCGCGCATCGATGGGCGCCTGGTCCTGTCCGTCAGCGCCACCACCCGCGATCCACGCCCCTCGGAGGTCGAAGGCGTCGACTACTTCTTCGTGGACGAGGGCGAGTTCGATCGCATGATCGCGGACGGTGAACTCCTCGAGTGGGCCCCGATCGTGGGGCATCGGTCGGGAACGCCGAGGAGCTACGTCGAGCAGCAGCAACGTGCAGGCAACGATGTCCTCCTGGAGATCGACGTCAAGGGAGCCGAGCAGATCCGTGCGCTGGTCCCCGACGCCGTCCTGATCTTCCTCGAGCCGCCGTCGATGGAGGAGCTGGAGCGGCGTCTCCGCGGCCGGGGAACCGAATCGGAGGAGCGGATCGCCCTTCGGCTCGAGACCGCCGGATGGGAGATGGACCAGCGCGGCTGGTTCGATCACGTGGTCGTGAACGATGACCTGGAGCATGCATCGTCGCAGGTCGCTGCTATCATCGAGGCATCCAGAGTCCGCTTCCCGGACGATCCGGACCAGCCCACGGAGGATCCTTCCTAGATGATCGAACCCAAGATCGATGACCTGCTCGCGGCGGTTGATTCCAAGTACTCGTTGGTGATCCTGGCTGCCAAGCGCGCACGCGAGATCAACAGCTACTACAACCAGCTCGGCGAAGGACGTGGCGAGTTCGTGCCGCCGCTCGTGGAGTCCGGTTTCAGCAACAAGCCGCTCTCGATCGCGCTCGAGGAGATCGCCCAGGGCAAGATCGAGTACGAGCGCACCGAGGACCCGGCCGAGGTCGAGTAGCTCGTGTCGCGGCGCGTGCTGCTGGGGATCACCGGCGGTGTCGCCGCCTACAAGTCCGCGCACCTCGCGCGTCTGCTCACCGCTGCCGGCGCCGAGGTGACGGTGGTGATGACGGAGTCGGCCACCCGGTTCGTCGGTCCCGACACCTTCGCCGCCCTCACGGGCCGCACCGTGCACACATCGCTGTGGGAACGACCCGGTGAGGTGCTGCACGTCCGCCTGGCGCACGAGGCCGACCTCGCGATCGTGGCGCCGGCCACCGCCAACCTGCTCGCCAAGCTCGCGCACGGACTGGCCGATGACCTCCTCACCTCGACGCTCCTGGAGTACGCCGGACCGTTGGTGATCGCGCCCGCGATGCACACCGGCATGTGGGAGCATCCGGCGACCCGCGGCAACGTCGAGACGCTCGAGGGCCGCGGAGTCACGTTCGTCGGTCCGGTCGAGGGCGCGCTGGCTCACGGTGACAGCGGCGTCGGGCGGCTCGCCGAGCCGGAGATCATCGCGGCCGAAGCGCTCGCGGTGCTCGACGGTGCCGGAGCCGGATCGTTGATCGGACGCACCATCGTCGTGACGGCGGGGCCCACCTACGAGCCGATCGACCCGGTGCGGTTCATCGGTAACCATTCCAGCGGGAAGATGGGCATCGCCGTGGCGGCTGAGGCCGCTCGACGCGGCGCAACGGTGCACCTGATC
>JBKPMF010000156.1:0-8323 GCA_046732015.1 Actinomycetota bacterium | reverse complement strand
GAGCAGGCCAGGGACGCGAGCAGGATGGACCTGGACCGGGTGGAGCACAAGATCGACGAGCTCACCGCGGCGGTGGCCCGCCTGAGCCCGGCGTCCTGACTAGCGCTTCTTCTTCGCGGCCTTGCGAGCGGCGGCACGGTCGGCGGCCTGCCGCACCTCGCGCGCCTTCTTCTTGCGTTGGCGGTCCTTCGCGGAACGCACCTTGGCCAATGATCCCCTGCCCATGTGTGGTCCTTCCTTGCGGCCGGTCGCAACCGGCCGGCTAGTCGTCGTCGTCGCCACCCTGCGCCAGCTCGAGTGAGCGTTGGCGCGCGGCGTCGATCGCGTTCAAGAAGGCGGCCCGCACCCCGGCTTCCTCCAGGTGACGGATCGCCGCGATCGTGGTGCCGCCGGGCGAGGTCACCATCTCACGCAGCTCCACCGGGTGCTTGCCGGTGTCGCGCAGCATCTTCGCCGACCCCAGCATCGTCTGGATGATGAGGTCGGTGGCGACGTCGCGCGAGAGGCCCAACAGGATGCAGGCCTCGATCATCGCCTCGGCCAGCAGGAAGAAGTAGGCGGGACCGCTGCCGCTGGTGGCGGTGACCGCGTCGAGGTGCTGTTCCTTCAGGCGCAGCACCTTCCCCACGTAGCCGAGGAGCTCTTCGGCGATCGCCATGTGCTCGTCGGTGGCGATGTCGCCAGAACTGATCACGGACATCGCCTCATCGACCATGACCGGGACGTTCGACATCACGCGGACCACCGGTACGCCGTCGGGCAGGTGCTTCTCGACGAACGAGGTCCGGACGCCTGCCGCGAAACTGATCACGGTGTCGTCCGTCGTGACGTGCTCGCGGATCTGCGACAGCAACGTCTCCGTGTCCTGCGGCTTGGCCATGAGCACCAGCACGTCGGCCCAGCGGACGGCCTCGCCGTTGTCGAGCGTCGCGGTGACCCCGTACTTGCCGGCCAGCTCCTGCGCGCGCTCCTCGCGGCGGTTCGTCACCATGATCTCGTCCACGGTGCGACCGCCGGAACGGATGAGGCCCGAGATCAAGGCCTCGGCCATCTTGCCTCCGCCCAGGAAGGCGACGCGTCGTGCTTGCGGCGTGCTCATCAGAGGTTCACGGTACCGCACGCGCCGCCCGGGCCTCAGTCCTCGGGCTGCGCCTCGATGCCGCTGCGAAGGACCTCCAGGAACTCCTTGATCCGCATCTGCCGGCGCTCGGGTTGGCGATGGATCAGGCCCGGATCCAGCTCGGCCGAGACCAGCGCATCCTGGAACCGTTCGGCGGCCCAATCCAGCATGGAGGCGAGCATCTCCGCATCGACGTCGTCGCGGATCTCCCCTTGGCCCACGCCGAACTCGACGAACTCCAACGTGCCGTACGGGTCCTCGCTGTGCATGAACCGGTCGATCGAGCGCCGCATGCTCATACCGGTGTCGTAGCGCCCGATGACGGCGATGCGATGGGGCACGGGGTCGGATTCGACGAAGTCCTCGGTGCGCTCCAGCCACCAGTCGAGCGTGGCCCAGAACCCCTGGCCAACCACGTCCTGCGGGGCATCGAGCCAGGCCGGGAGCTTCGAGACGGCCCGCTGGTACACGGCCATGAACAGGCCTTCTTTCGAACCGAAGTCCAGGAACACGGTCCCTTTGGCGATCCCCACCTGCGAGGCGATGTCCTCGACGCGCCCGCCGCGGTATCCGTGCTCGGCGAAATGCACCATGGCGGTCTCCACGATGCGTTCGCGGCGTTCGTCCGCGTCCAGCGTCCGGCGGGCTCGACCCTGGGTCATGACGGAACGCTAACGGAAATCCATCGCCGACCCGGGACCGGACAAGAAAGAACCCGAGAGACCTACCGGCTCGCCGGGAACCGAAGCTCCCAGCCACCGTCGGCCTCTCGGGCTCTGGTGCCCCAAGCAACCTCCGCGCCGTCACAGCGGGGACCGACGCCCTGGCGGCGGCTCGCCCGAAGGCGCTCCAGCCGCCTCGCCACCTGGTGGTCGGTCTTTCGACCTTCCTCCGCGGCAGCGGGCTCCCCGTCACGGTCGGCCTTGCGGCGTTCCCCGACGGGCACATCGCGTGGGCCTTGCGGCTCTCGCGACGCCGGATCGTCGTCCGGGTCTTGCGACCCTTCTTCCGATCCGGTGGTCCGCTTCCAGGCCTTGCGACCCTTCCGCTCGCCCTCCGCCCCTTCCCCGTCTTGCGACGGTTCCGGCGCGGGTCCGGTCTCCTCGAGTCGGCACTTCGACTGCTTGGAGCGAGGCGAAGACTACGAGCGGCCCGAGGCAGGGTCAACTCCACATCTCCGCAGGTCAGGGCATATATCTGCAGGTCAGAGGCTCAGGACAAAGAGTGACAATTCGCGCGCGATCGTGACGAGGAACACGGCGCGGAGAGAACGTGCAGCTCAGGCCCGGTGCAGGGGCGAGAACACCGGCGCCGGCAGCACCTCACGGTAGACACCCAGGACCGCGTCGGCGGTCGCATCCCACGTGAACCGGAGGGCCCGCTCGGCCCCTCGGACCCCGAGCTCACGCTGGAGCTCGGCGTCGGTCAGGACCTCCAGCACGCGTGCTGCGTGGTCGCCGGGGTCGTGGCCTTCGACCAAGAACCCGGTCCGGCCGTCCTCGACCACGTAGCGCAGCCCGCCCACCCTGGCGGCCACCACCGGGGTCCCGCACGCCTGCGCCTCCAGGGCCACGAGCCCGAAGGACTCCGACCTCGAGGGCACGAGCACCACGTCGGCGGCGGCGTAGTAGTCGGCGAGCTCGGCTTGCGGCTGCGGCGGCACCAACACCAGTCGATCGCGTACCCCGAGGGCGCCGGCCAGTTCCAGGAGTCGCGAGAGCTCGGCGCCCTTCTCGGCACCGCTCGGGCCGCCGACGATCACCAGCACCAGATCCTCGGTGGCCTCCGGGTCGCGGGCGATCGCCTCGGCCACGGTGCGGACGGCGACGTCAGGGCCCTTGTGTGCCTGCAGCCTGCCTACGTAGAGCGCGATCCGCCGGTCGGCCAGGCGGAGCCCGGCCCGCGCCTGCGCGCGATCCCGCGGCACGAACAACTCGTGGTCGACGCCCGGTGGCACGATCCGGATCTGCTCCGCATCGGCGCGGTACAGCCCCACCAGTTGCGAGGCCTCCGAGGGCGTGGGGGCCAGGATCCGATCCGATTCGTCGATCACCGCCTGCTCGCCCGCGATCCGCACCGCCGGCTCGGGCCGCTCCCCGCGAGCGAGGGAATAGTTCTTGACCTTGCCGAGCGTGTGGAAGGAGGACACCAGCGGCGCACCCAGCGCGTGCTTGGCGGCCCGACCCACCCAACCGGAGAGCCAGTAGTGGCTGTGCACGACGTCGTAGCCCTGCGGATCCTCGTGCGCGATGCGCAGGAGTCCCCCGAGGAACTCGGGGAGGAAGCGGGGGATGTCGGCCTTCGGGATGGGTTCGCAGGGACCGGCCTTGATCGAGACCACCCGGATGCCCTCACCGAGGGGCTTCACCTCGTGGTCGTCGCCACCACGGCATCGGGTGAACACGTCGACGTCGATGCCGCGGCCCGCGAGCCGCTCGGTGACGGCGCGGATGTAGACGTTCATCCCGCCGGAATCACCGGTGCCCGGTTGATCCATCGGGGACGTGTGCACCGAGAGCACCGCGACCCGCGGATTGTGGCCCATCGAGGAAGGCTACCGTCGCCGCAGCGCAACGAGGGGTTCGACCTCGCCCACCCGCTCCCCTCCTCCGATCACGGATGGCCGGGCGAACGTCTCCAGCTCACGGAGCTGCGGGCCGCTGACGGCGTCGACCTGCCGGAGGACCTCGATCAGCGCCGGCGCGTAGGCGCGATACCCCCCGTCGGCGACCTTCAACGCGATCCCCACGCCTTGCGGCTGGATCGATGCGCAGATCAAGGCCTCGGCGCCCTCTTTGACCACGACGTCGCCGGTGACGCGCATCACCTCGGTGTCGAGCCGATGTCGGCCACCGACCAGGTAGGGCTCGGCGAGCATCGCGGTGGCCGCCCGACCGGTCGCAGGGGCGAGCGATCCCAAGCGCTCGGGTCGGGCGAGCCGTGCGAACAGCATCGCCATCGCCCGCAGCGGCATGCCGTGCACCGGCACCCCGCACCCGTCGGTACCGATCACGAGGTCATCGATATCGGTCGCCCGCTCCACCGCCGACCGCACCCGGCGCTGCAGCGGATTCGAGCGACGCCGATAAGTCTCGACGTTCCAACCCGCTCGCACGCACGCCAGCAGCATGCCGGCGTGCTTGCCCGAGCAGTTGTGGAACACGCGGTTGGGATGTTGCGCGCGAGCCATCTCGTCCCGGTCGAGCGGGTAGTCCGGCGGGGTCTGGAGCGCTTCGGGTCCGACCCCACCACGTTCCAGCAGCGCTCGGACCGCGCCGAGGTGGACCGGCTCGCCGTTGTGCGAGGCGCACATCACCGCGACCTCGCGATCGGGCAGCGCCAGTTCGTTCATCGACGCGAGCGACACCGTCGCCTGCAGCGGCTTCATGCACGATCGCGCGAACACCAGGTGCGAGGGATCGCCGGCCCGGGCGATCAGCCTGCCGTCGGCATCGCAGACGGCGACGTGCCCGGTGTGGACCGATTCCTCCAGACCCGATCGAACCACGCGCGCCAGCGGCACGGCACCCATGGAGGTGGAGCGTAGACCGAACTCAGACGGCTTGAGCGATCTCCGCCTCTTCGTGCGCGGGTTCGGCCCACAGGCCACCCTCGCTCGCCAGGTCGAGGAAGACCTCGACGATGTCGGGATCGAACTGGGTGCCCGAACCGAGGCGGATCTCCTCGAAGGCCTCGCCGAAGGACATCGCCGCGCGATAGGGACGATCGCTCGTCATCGCGTCGAAGGAATCCGCGATCGCGAACACCCGCGCCGCCAGCGGGATCTGTTCGCCGCGCAGGCCGATCGGATAGCCGCGACCGTCCCAACGCTCGTGGTGGGTGCGGACGATCTCCACCGCGCCTTCGAGGAACCGGATCGGCTCCACGATCTGTGCTCCGATGCCCGGGTGGGTGCGCATGATGTCCCACTCGTCGTCGGTGAGCGGGCCCGGCTTGCACAACACCGACTCGGGGATGCCCACTTTGCCGATGTCGTGGAGGAAGAAGCCGTACGCCACTTCGGGGCGTTCCACCAGCTGGGGATCGACACGCTCGGCCAGCGCCAGGCCGTAGCGCTGCGTGCGATCCAGGTGCCCGCGTGTGGTGCTGTCTTTGGCCTCGACCACCTGCGCGAGGGAAGTCATGGTGGCCACGTACATCTCACGGACGCTGTCCAGGGCTTGTTCCAGCTCCTGGGTGCGGTTCCGTTCGGCTTGATAGAGCCCGCCCAGCTCTCGCGCGAATACGACCAGCTGTGCGTGGATAGCGGGTAGCTCAGGATCGTGCCCAGACCCCTCCCTGCCCGCCGAGTGGGGAACGATCATCGGTCTCCGCCTGTTCTCGTCGGGGAAAAGCTGGGCTACTCTGCGGCTTCTGCGGCCCCGGGACCATCGCCCAACCGCGCGATTCCTCGGGGGGCGTCCGGCCGAGCTGCGCATGGCCCGAGTGGCCTCCGCCAAGGCCCATACGGCACCCCCCGAACGGGGTACAGCACCGTCCCGATGTCAGCGCAGGGCGAGCGTGGGGTCGTCTTTGTACCGGCGCTTCAGCTCGGCCTGGAGGGTGTCCAGCACCGCGATCACGGCGCCGCGGGCCTCGGAGACGTTGGCCTCTTCGACCGTGAGCTGCTCGACCGCCTCGGCGAGCGACGCATCGTCGAGCGTGGTGGGGTCGGAGATGCCGGCGTCGGCGACCAGCCGTTCGATCCGGCGACGCGCGAGCAACAGCTCCTCCTCGGGGACCCCGACCCGGACGGCTTCGCCACGAGAGGATGTCTGCGGCTCGTCGCCGGCCAGGATGAAGCTGAGCCGCTCCACCAGCGGGGTGGTGTCGTCGCTGCCGCGGGCCTCGAGCGCTGCTGCGAGGATCTCGGCCCGGCCCTGCACCAGCCGACGCAGCAGCGACAGGTACTCCCGCTCGGCGAGGCATTCGTCGCGACGCTCACGGAGCGCCTCCAGGGACAGATCGTCGAGTCCCTCGACGTAGGCGCCGTCGCGGATGCGATCGATGCGGCGGTTGGCGGGGTGGTGCTGCTGGTCGCTCATCGCGCCCATCCTACGGCCGTCGGCGACACCTCGACCGCAACGCCGCGTCGATCAGCAGACGCTCAGGAGGGTCGAGTACGGGTCGACGGCCGCGCCGCCGCCGGGGTGGTATTCGAAGTGCAGGTGGTAGACGGTCGTTCCCGAGTTGCCCACGTAGCCGATCACGGTGCCGGCGGACACGTGCGCGCCTTCGCCGTAGGCGCCGTAGCGATCGAAATGGGTGTAGAAGGTCCAGTCGGAGCTGCCGTCGTGGAACATCACGATGCCGTAGCCACCGATCGAGCTGGAGGTGCGGTGCACCGTGCCCGAGTGCACCGCCACCACGGGCGTTCCCTGGGCGGCGATCATGTCGATCCCCTCGTGGGCGCGGCCACCGGGCCGCGGGTCTCCGAAGGAATCCACGAAGGAGTTCGGGCCCGCCACCGGGCAGGTCTGGATCGCGCCCGAACCCGTGACCGGCGGGAGGTTCCCATCGCCGTCGGGACCGTCACCGTTGCCGTTCGTGTCGTCGCCGCCGTCGGTGCTCGGTCCCACGGACGGCGGCGGCGCCTGTTCGGCGGCGAGTTGGTCCTCGAGCTCGGCGACGCGCTCTTGATAGCTGGCCAGCTTGGCGTTGATCGACGCCTCCTGCGCCTTGAGCTGTTCGAGCGCCGCCTGCTGTTGCTCGGCGGCCTTGGTGAGGCGCTCCCGCTGCCACGACAGCTCCTGGCTCTGCACGGCGACCTGGGTCGCGAGGTCGCTGTCCTGCTGGGCGATCGCCGAGGCGAACTCCAAGCGGTCGGCGGCGTCGGTGACCGAGTCGGAGGTGAGCAGCGCGACGGCCTGCGGGCTGCCGCCACCGATGAAGATGCTGGCGGCTCGATCGTTCAGTCGCACCTGGATCGTGGCGAGGGCATCCTCGAGCTCGGCGATCCGGTCACGGGCGTCGGCGGCGGCATCCTGGGATTCCGCGAGCGATGCCTCGGCATCCAGCCAGAGCTGATTGACCCGATCGAGGTCGGCGCGGATGGCGTCGAGCTCCTGCCGCGCCGCGTCGAGGTCGGACTCGGTGTCGGCCTGCGCCGGCACGGCGACGAAGGCCACGGCGAGCAACGCCGATGCCAGGAACACGCTGAGGAAGGGGCGGGAGCGGATCGTCACCTCCGGAGATTGGTGGAATGACGTGCTCCGAGGCTACCAGTGCGCCCGGAGCCAGCCCCGTTCGAGGCCGGACGCCCTCAGGCTTCCTGGCCCTGCATCGCCGCGATCAGGATGTCGGCCACCTCCGGGCGGGAGAACTCCTGCGGGGGACGCTCGCCGTTGCGCAGCATCTCGCGCACCTTCGTGCCGCTCAGGGAGATGCGGGTCTCCTCGCCGTGGGGACAGGTCTTCGGTGACGCCATGCCCTCGCAGCTCTCGCACCAGAACGAGTGCTCGAAGTTCAGCGTGGTGATGCCCAGTTCGCCGGGCTCGAACTCGTTGAAGACCTGCTGCGCGTCGTAGGTGCCGTAGTAGGAACCCACCCCTGCGTGGTCGCGACCCACGATGAAGTGCGTGCAGCCGTAGTTCTTGCGGCAGATCGCGTGCCAGATCGCCTCGCGCGGACCGGCGTAGCGCATCGCCGCGGGGAACACGCTCACCATGGCGCGGTCCTTCGGGTAGTAGCCCTCGAACAGCGCCTCGTAGCAGCGCATCCGAACGTCGGCCGGCACATCGTCGCCCTTGGTAGCCCCCACAAGCGGATGCACCAGGAGGCCGTCGACGATCTCGAGCGCGCACTTCTGGATGTACTCGTGCGCGCGGTGGATCGGGTTACGCGTCTGGAACCCGACGACGGTCTTCCAGCCACGCTCGGCGAACACCGCGCGCGTCTCGGCGGGTGTCAGGCGGTAGTTCTGGAAGTCGTCGTGCTCGGGCAGCGAGATCACCTCGAGGGTGCCGGCGACGCAGTAATCGCCGGCCTCGTAGACGGCCTTCACGCCCGGGTGCTCGGTGTCATCCGTGCGGTAGACCGAGACCGCTTCCTTGGCCTTGTCGCGCTTGAAGGTCTCGCTGACACGGAGGACGGCCAGCGCGTCGGCGCCCTCGGCGGGCAGCAGCGCCACGCTGCCGCCGGAACCGAACTGGTGCGCTTGGTCTTCGGAGACGGACAGGACCACGGGGATGGCCCATGGGAGGC
>JBKPMF010000155.1:0-1921 GCA_046732015.1 Actinomycetota bacterium | reverse complement strand
CCTTCGGCTCGCGCGAACCGCGAGACAGCCGGCGCAGCGCCCGGCAGCATCATCGCCGCCATCATCGTCACCCACACGGCGGCGAAGAACGTGGGCGAGCCGAGCTCGGTCGCGACACCCATGTCCATGCCGCGCATCTCCTCGACCGCGACGACCCAGGACGCGGCGGCGAGCGCCAGGGTCGCGGCGCCGGCCGTCGTGGCGGCGGTCATCGGTTCACCGTCGCTTCCTGCGGCGCCGTCTCGAGCAGCGTCTTGAGGCCGGCGAGGACGCGCGGCCAGCCGTCGCTGATCTTCTCCTGCACCCGCCCGGCCGGGTCGAGACCCTCGTGGAGGACGGTCAGCTTCACCTGGTCGCCCTCGGGCTCGAGTTCGAATGTCACCTTCGAGCGCTGCTCGGCGGCGAGGGCCGCCTGCAGCTCGTCGCTCCAGTCGAACCGCGCGGCGAGCTCCGGCGTGAAGCTGTGCCACGTATAGGAGAGGCGGCGGAACGGGTCGGCCTCGAGCACGACCTGCTCGGGATCGTCGATCGTGACCCCGTGGTTGTGCCAGACCATCGGCGACCCGGGGCTCCAGTCGGTCTCGAAGGTCAGATTCCAGTAGCGCTCGGTGAACGCCGGCTCGGTCAGTGCCTGCCAGAGGCGCTCGGGCGTCGTCGTGATGTACGTCGTGTAGACGAACGAGGGCTTGTCCATGGTCGTGTCCTCCAGTGCGCGTTTCAGGTCGGCGAGCGCGCGGACGCGCTCCTGCTCGTACCGGGTGATCCACCGCTCGCCGATCTCGTTGATGGGCGCGGGGTTGAGGTAGTGGAGCTTCTCGCGGCCGCGGCGGACGGTCGTGACGAGATTGGCCGCCTCCAGGATCGCGAGGTGCTTGCTGACGGACTGCCGGGCCATCGCGAGCCCTGAGCAGAGCTCGCGCAGGGTCTGCCCGTTCCGCTCGTTCAGGCTGTCGAGCAGCTGGCGACGGCTCGGGTCGGCGAGTGCCCGGAACACGTCGTCGTCGGAGTGATAGGCAGCCATCTGGCTGCATAATAACAGGCAGACTGATGGGTGCGCGTCAGGACGTCTGCTACCTTCCGGGCACATCGAGAGCGAGTACCGGTTTGGCCGAGTGCCTTCCTACGCGTTCATGAGCAGTAAGGGAGGTGTTTTCTATGGCAACCGGAACCGTGAAGTGGTTCAACGATGCGAAGGGGTACGGCTTCATCACCCCCGACGAGGGCTCGAAGGACGTCTTCGTCCATCACAGCAACATCGCGGGCGACGGCTTCAAGAGCCTCGCCGAGGGCGCACGCGTCCAGTTCGAGCAGCGCGATGGTGCAAAGGGGCCCGAGGCGACCAACGTCGCCAGCGTCGCCTGACCAAGTGTCCGATGCCCGTCCGTGGTCGCGAACGTGGCCACGGACGCGGCGTCGTCATCATCGGAGGAAGGGAGCCGGCCATCGCCGGGAACGATCTGAACGGCGAGTTCCACCGCGAGGCCACGGACGCCCCTCGCGCCAAGTCGCGCGTGCGTCTCTTCTCCGGATCCTTCCGCACGTCGTTCGAGGACGAGTCGGCGGCGCGCGCCGCGGCACGCGACGCGAGGTCGGTCGGGTTCGCCGTGGAGGTCGAGGCGTCCGTCGACGGAGGCTGGCTGACGCTCAGCCGGCGGCGACAGCCGTTCCCCCAGCACGACGCCGACCGGTACGCCGGCCGCCTGCGGAACATCGCCGCGACCCACGGCGGCACGTACGAACGCTACGACGACGAGCCGGCCTGAACGAGTACCGTCTCCCGGTGGCCGAGTTCGAGGCGATCGGGATCACGACCTCCGACCTCGCCGCGTCGCTCCGGTTCTACGGTCTGCTCGGGGTGGACGTGCCCGACCCGGACGAGGGGCACGTGGAGGCTTCGGTTCCCGCCCAGGTGCGTCTGATG
>JBKPMF010000154.1:0-3593 GCA_046732015.1 Actinomycetota bacterium | reverse complement strand
TCCCTCGACGAACCCCCGACACCCGGAAGTCACCGCTCGCCTGCGTCGGGAACGTGATCGGCGACACGGCGTCGGGAGCGTGCATCGCGCGGGTGTCGACCAGGGGCCACGCGTGCCGCCCCACGCCCTCACCCAGCGGGCTGTCGCCGTCGATGTTCGCCTTGAGCATCGGGCCGTCGATGCTGGCGGGCACCATGTCGTAGACGGCCTTGGAGATTCCCAAGGTGTAGGCCAGCCGCGCGGCGCCGTAGCGCCAGGCAACCAGCCGTCCGCCGTGGTTCACCCAGCGGATCAGCTCGCGCTGGCCGGCCTTGCCCAGCCGGCGCAGACCTTCGTTGATCCCGCCCGCCGGCACGACCAGGACGTCAACACCGTCGATGCCCGCGGCCACGTCATCGGCGTCCATCTCCGTGAACGGCAGCTCCCAACTCCGCCGGAAGAGCCAGCGCGTATGTCCGATCTCCTCGTACGCCGTGAATTCCCGGGACAGATGCATGATGCGCACGCTGGGGAGGGGCTGCGGCAGGGTGGGCGGGCCGGGTTCGGCCACCGGAGCCACGGGATCGGCGTCCGGATCCAACCGAGCTCCGGAGAGCCAGCCGGTGAGGTTGTAGGCGAGCGGCAGGCTCCATGAGCTGACCCGGTACGCCTGGTTGGTCGGGTTGTAGGGATCCTCGTTCAGCGCCGCCTGGATGAACCGCTTCTGCGGCTGCGCCATCGGGATCCAATAGGTCCCCGCCGGCACGGTGCCGGCATGCGGTGACTCCAGGTAGGGCTTCAGATCCGGAACGCGCAACGGAGCGTTCAGCTGGTAGACCGCGACGTCCATCTCCTGCAGCCGTCGGATCAGCATCGCCATCTCGCGACGCTTGGACGGCTCGTCCTTGAAGAAGTAGTGCCGCACCTTCTGGTCCGGCACCCTGCGCACCGGCCTCGAGTGCGGCTCGTACGTGCGGTTGGGCTCGAGGGCGCCTCGACGTCCTTCGTCGAGGGCCTGCACGTAGGACTCGTGCAGGTTCCGCTGCAACCGCTTCCGATTCGCGGCACCCGTCGCGATCATCGACCACATCACGGTGAGGTGCCGGGCGAAGCGGCGGTCGAGCGGCGCGCCGTCGTAAACCTCGATCGTCATCCCCGCGGCGGCATAGGCCATCACGGCGATCGTGTCCGTGAACCGCGGGGCGAACAGGTCGTAGCCGTACCCCTCGTTGAAGAACTGCCAGTCGTTGCGCCGGAACTCGCGAGCGAACGCCGGCCCGAACAGGTCGTAGATCTGACGAACGGTGTTCTCAGGCGTCTCGTGGTAGACGGGGTCGTCGTTCGGCGGGAAGAACGAACGGTAGTACCCGAACTCGTGGTGGTCGGTGAGCACCGCAGGCGGGTACTGCTTCATCAACGCCAGCTTGCCCTCGGTCTCCACCTGCGTCCGCACCAGGTGGTCCTGGTTGAGGTCGAACGCGAACCCGTTCCGGCGGAACCCGATCTCACGGCCGTCGGGGTTCTGCGTGGGGATGACCACGATCAGTGCGCGTTCCAGGATGTCGGTCACGCCGCAGTCGTCGCGATCGGCGAGCTCGTACAGCAGCTGGAGCGAGGCATCGGCGCCACTCTCCTCGCCGCCGTGCAGGTTTCCCGCGATCCACAGGATCACCGGCGTGGTGCTGGCCAGTCCGTCGACCGTCGCCTGGGGCGTGGAGGGATCACGGATCGTGGCGGTGTCCGCCTGGATCTGCGCCAACCCCTGGTTGGTGACGTTCGCGGGGGTGCCGATCAGCGCGTAGCGGATCGGGCGCCCGCGGACCGAATCGCCGAGCGTCCGCACCCGCACCCGGTTGCTGGCCGCGCCGACCGCATCGAGATAGGTGTTGATCTCGTCGGCGGTGGTCTCCCGATCCACCCCGATCGGGAAGCCCAGCACGTCCTCGGGCGTGGGCACGATGCCCTGGAAGCTGGGGGGGGTCGAGAACGGATCGCAGGTGCCGCCCCGCTCGCTACCGAGGGCCTTGGGGATGGGGAGCGCGGTCGCTGCCACTGCCCCCGCCGAGAGCCGTACGAACAAACGTCGACTGAGGTGATACCCCTCGCTCACGTTTCCGCCCTTTCCCTCGCACCACGGGCCGTGCCTCGGCCGGGGGCCCCTGAGTACCAGAAAGTCCAGGCGGTGCGCAACGCAACCGACCTCGGCTTTCGTACATTCAGGAGTCCGTTCATGAGAAGGAGCCCGGTGGCCCGCACCGAAACCCGCACACCGACGATCCCCTCGGGACGTCCGATATGGCGCCGGGCACCGACGGCGTTGCGGCACTCACCGGCCCTGTGGGCCGCGTTGGCGCTGAGCGCCTTCCTGGTGGCGATCACCGCGGCGTCCTATCCCCTGTTCCTGTCGGCGTCCAAGAGCCAGCTGCTCGCCGAGCAGATCGCCGATCCGTTGGTGACGAACTACGGCGCCGGGATCACGTATCGCGCCACGCGGGTGAACTTCACGACCCCAGCGCCCGGGGGCGGCTCATTGATCGACGAGCGAGCCGCCGCCTTCACCGAACGCACCGCCCAGAGTCCGGAGCTGGAACCCGCGCAGGAACAGATCATGGGAGCGACGGTGGACGTCACCCTGCCCGGCGGGCGCACCCCTCCTTCGGGGCCCGTTCAGGGTCGGCTGTTCGCCGGCACGGACGTCCTCGACAACGTCAAGATCCTTGCCGGCGCCGACGGTCCGGGCGTGTGGCTGCCGGACCTCCTGGCTCGCGGGGCACGCCTGCGTCCGGGCGACGAGTTCGGACTCACGGTCGACGGGCGCCACCAGACCGTCACCCTGGACGGCATCTATCGCGCCCTGTACACCCAGCCGCGATCGGGGTACTGGCGGACCTGGGCCGACGACATCTATCCGATCTGTCCCGGCTACGAGTGCCCCCTCCCGCCGCAAGCGATCCTGGTCGACCGGTCGCAGCTGATCGATCTCGGGACGAGATTCGGTGATCAAGAGGGGGCGTTCGCCTTGGTGGCGCCTGCGTCGGCCGATCCACCGTTGACACTGGATGAGGCGCGGGACGTCGAGGGGTTCGCCGACCGGTTCAAGGCGGACATGAGCGCGAACAACACCGAACTGTTCCGGCTCTTCCGTTGCTGCGGTGAAGTCTTCATCCACCATGATTGCGTCCAGTTCTTCTGTCCTGCGAGCGAGGTGTCCTACACCTCCCTGGCCGGCGAAGTCGTCGGGCGGGTCGACGAGCGCCTCATCTCCGTGCAAGGTCCGCTCCTGGTGCTGCTCATCGCCGGACTGGGCATCTCGCTCGCCATCGTGGCCGCCGCCGGGGTGTTCGTCTTGATGACGCGCCGCGTCGAGGCCGGCGTGCTGTCGGTCCGAGGCTGGGGAGGCACCGCGATCGGTGCGAAGGCCGTCCTCGAGGCCGTCCTGCCGTTCCTCGCCGGAGGCATCGTCGGGTTCGCCCTGGCGACCGTCACGATCGGCGCGGTCGGTCCTCCGGGAAGGATCGAGAGCTCCGCACGATCGGCGGCGGTGATCGCGGCGGTGATCGCGGTCACGGTGTCCCTCCTGGTGGTGGGGCTCGTCTCGGCCGCCGTCTTCCTGT
>JBKPMF010000153.1:0-13360 GCA_046732015.1 Actinomycetota bacterium | reverse complement strand
GCCCCGCCCTGCTCACCGAGCCGGGCGAGGACGTCGTCGATACCGTCGCGCCAGGCCGGTGCCTGCAGGAATCGTTCGGCCGCGTAGCCCGCCGCCTCCAAGATCGCGTCCCGTCGGTGCAGGGTGTCCTGTGCGACCTTGCGATCGGTGACGTCGGTCAGCACGCCCTGCCAGGCCATGCCACCGTCGAGCCCTTCCACCTGGAACGCATGGTCGTGCAGCCAGCGGACCTCGCCGTCGGCACGCACGATCCGGTACTCGATGTCGAACGGGTCACCGGATTCGTTCGTCCGGTCGGACTCGGCGAGGACGCGTTCCCGGTCCTCGGGATGCAGCATCTTCACCCACAGGTCGGGCGTGGCCAGGCGGTGCGCAGGGCTGTAGCCGGTGAGGCGCTCGTACTGAGGGCTCACGTAATGGGCGGTGGCGAGCTCGTCGATCTCGTCGATGTAGACCACCGCCGGCAGGTGTTCGACGAGGTTGCGATAGCGACCTTCGGCCTGGACGACGGCGCGTTCGGCGGCCTTGCGAGCGGAGATGTCCTCGAACACGCCCTGCCAGACGGCGGCCTCGTCGTCGTGCTCCACGACCACGGCCGAGTCGTGCACCCAGATGACGGCCCCGTCGGCTCGGATCAGCCGGTACTCCTCGTCGAAGGGGTCACCGGTGTCCTCGCACGCCAACGACGATGCCACGACCCGCTCCCGATCCTCGGGGTGGATCAACGACTCCCAGAACCCGGCGTCAGCGGTCCACGCCTCGGGCGCGTATCCGGTCAAGCGCTCGATCCCGGGCGCGACGTAGCGCAACAGGTCTCGTTCTCCCGTCTCGTCGACCGCGGCGGTGTAGGTGACGACGGGGAGGTTCTCCACCAGGGTCCGGTAGCGTTCCTCCGCCTCCCGCAGGCGTTCGTTCGTACCTCGTTGCTCGGTGATGTCGTACATCACGCCCTGGTAGACGGGACGACCCGACGCTCCGTCCGCGACGGGGATCGCTTCGTCGCGGATCCACAACAGCTCACCCGACTTCGAACGGATCCGGTACTCCGCGGTGAACGCACCCGCGGCGGCCACCGCGGCCTCCCAGCGGGAGAACACCCCGTCGACGTCCTCGGGATGCAGTCGATCGGCCCACAGGTTCGGATCGTCGAACCACTCGTCCGGGGTGTAGCCGAGCAGCCGCTGGATCTGCGGGCTGATGTAGGCGGCTGGTGCCGTGCCCGGTTCGTTGCCGGCGTCCCAGACGTAGGCGACCGCCGGGACCCGCTCGACGATCGTGCGGTAGCGGTTCTCCGCCTCCTGCAAACGGGCCTCGGCCTGCTTCTGACGGGTGATGTCGAACATGACCCCTTGCGCTCGGATCGCGTTGCCGTCCTCGTCCCGGGCCACCACCAGGGAGTCGTCGCGCAGCCACAACATCCGCCCGTCCTTGGCGAAGATCCGGTACTCCTCGTGGAAGGTCGTGCCGGCCCGGTCGGCGTCGTCGGATGAGCGCCGGACCCGCTCGCGGTCGTCGGGATGCATCGCCTCGAGCCACAGCTCCGGGTGATCGCTCCACTCCTGCGGCGTGTAGCCCAGGATCGCCTCGAGCTGCGGGCTGATGTAGACGGGCGGTGCCTCACCTGTGGGTCGCGTCGTGTCCCAGGTGTAGGCGATCGCGGGGACCTGCTCCACCATGGCCTGGAACCGGCGCTCGTCGACGTCCTCTGCCGTCGCAGGGTCGCGGCGTCGCACAGCGGCCAGCGTCAGGACCACAGCCGCCGCGAGCGCGATCGCCGTGATGGCGCCCCACATGGGACCGAACGAGGCTCCCGCCAACGCGCAGGCCGAGGCACCGGCCAGCACGGCACCGGCGACCGCGAGGTCGCGCGGCACCGAGGACCGTCCCCGTCGGGGCGTCGGCGTCGGATGATCGTCCACTCACGCCGTGTATCGACGCGTTCCGAAGGCTCCTGAACCGGGGCGAGCGGTGTGTTCGGAACGGCCTGCAGCCGAGCCGATCGCCGGTGCATCAGCCGCCAGTCCCTCGCGCGTCAGTGGTGGGCGAGGTCGCGCATCCGGCGATAGATCTGATCGGGCTCAGGCTCCATGAAGAAGTGCTCGAGGGGCGTGGCGAACGGCATGGCCGGGATGTCGGGTGCCCCGACCCGCACGATGGGGGCGTCGAGGTCGAACATCGCCTCTTCGGCGATCGTCGCGACGATCTCGGCGCCCGCCCCGAAGGAGCGGTTGTCCTCGTACACCACGATGGCCTTCGCGGTCTTGCGGACGGAGTCCAAGATCGTCCCGGTGTCCAACGGTGAGATCGTCCGGACGTCCACGACCTCGACCGAGATGCCCTCGTCCTCCTGCAGGCGGGCGGCCGCGTCCAGGCACGTGTGGAGCGAGTACCCGTAGCTGACGCACGTGAGGTCGGTGCCCTCACGCTTCACGTCGGCGGGTCCGATCGGGATCTCGTAGGACCCGTCGGGTACCTCGCCCTTGACCGCTCGGTACGTCTTCTTGTGTTCGAGGAACAGCACGGGGTCGGGGTCGCGGAGCGCGCTGCGGAGCATCCCGGCGGCGTCGGCGGGGGTGGAGGGCATCACCACCTTGATGCCGGGGACGTGCGCGTAGAAGGCCTCGATCGACTGGGAGTGATAGAGCGCGCCGTGGATGCCCCCTCCACACGGAGCGCGGATCACCAGTGGGCACCCGAACGCGCCGTTCGAGCGATATCGGAGTCGAGCCGCCTCGGACACGATCTGATCGAACGCGGGATGGATGAAGTCGGCGAATTGGATCTCGGCGACCGGGAGCAGGCCGCGCAAGGCCATGCCGATCGCCACACCCACGATGCCCGATTCGGCCAGGGGCGTATCGATCACGCGATCCTCGCCGAACTCCTCCATCCACCCGGCGCTGATGCGGAAGACGCCGCCGCGGTTGCCGACGTCTTCGCCCAGTAGGATGACGCGATCGTCGGCGGCCATCTCGTCGTGCAGCGCGTCGCGGATCGCGGTGACGACGTTCTTCTCACTCAAGGCTCAGGCCTCGCCTTCGAAGAAGACGTGCCGCATCGCGGACTCGGGTGTGGGATCGGCGGCGTCCCAAGCGGCGGCGAGCGCGGTGTCGATCTCGCCCTTGATCTCGAGGCGGAGTTCCTCCGCCCCCACGTCGTCGAGGACCTCCTGGGTCCGCAGGTACTCCCCGAACACGTGCACAGGGTCGTGATGGCGGGCCTCTTCCACCTCGTCCCGCGGACGGTAGGTCTTGTCGTCGTCGTCGGAGGTGTGCCCGAGGAACCGATAGGTCTTGCACTCGATCAGCGTCGGGCCCTCGCCGGCGCGGGCACGCTCGTGCGCCTGTTTCATCGCCGCGTAGCAGGCGAGCACGTCGTTCCCGTCGACCACCACGCCGGGGAACCCGTAGCCCTCGGCCCGGTCTGCGACGTTGTCGACGGCCATCTGTTTGGACTGGGGGACGCTGATCGCGTACTGGTTGTTCTCGCAGACGAAGATCACCGGCAGCCGGTGGATCCCCGCGAAGTTCAGGCCTTCGTGCCAGTCGCCCTCGCTGGTAGCGCCGTCGCCGAACCAGCAGCCCACCACGGCGTCTTCCTGCCGATACTTGATCGCGTACGCGATGCCGGCCGCGTGGGGGATCTGCGTGGCGATGGGGGAGGAGCCGCTGATGATGTCGAGGCCCTTGTGTCCCCAGTGCGACGGCATCTGCCGCCCTCCCGAGGAGGGATCGTCGGCCTTGGCGAAGATCCCCAGGAAGATCTCGAACGGGGTCATCCCGGCGGCCAGGACCACTGCGCCGTCGCGGTAATACGGCACCCAGACGTCCACGCCCTTGCGCATCACCCAAGCCGTGCCCACCTGGCACGCTTCATGGCCTTCGGCCGGAACGACGAACGGTGCGCGACCCATGCGGTTCTGACGGAGCGCGGCTTCGTCGAGGAGGCGTGCGGTGAGGACGGTGCGATACATCGCCAGCAGGTCCTCGGTGGTGAGACCGAGGGCGCCGTGCGGGGTCGTCGCTACCCGAGTCGACACGTGGTGTGTGTTCCTCCTGCCACCGTGCGCCGAGCATACACCGGCTCCAGGACCTGAGGACCGTCCGAACGGCCACGCAAGGACGTCCGTTCGGACGAGCGAGGGGGCGCCGGTCAGATACCCCCAGGGGGTATAGACTGGTCCATATGGAGACCGACCCGGTGTGCGGCATGGAGGTCGACCGCGAGCACGCGGTGGCCGCCTGGGAGCACGACGGCGTCACGTACCGGTTCTGCTCGCTGCGCTGCATGGAACGCTTCCGGGCAGAGCCCGAGCGCTATCTCCGGATGGATCCTTCCGACCGCCACATGTGAGGAGTCACGATGTACGGATACGCCGAGCACAAGAAGGACCTCCTCGATCGCCTCCGTCGCATCGAAGGGCAGGTCCGGGGCCTTCAGCGCATGGTCGATGAGGATCAGTACTGCATCGACATCCTCACCCAGGTGAACTCGGCCACGGCCGCCTTGCGCGCGGTGGGGTTCGGGCTGCTCGACGATCACGTCCGCCATTGCGTGCGCGAGAGCATCGAGCACGGGACCGGTGATGAGAAGGTCGAAGAGCTCATGGCCGCGGTGGGCCGGTTCGCCGGGAAGTGACGAGCATGGCCGGCGGCATCGAGGAGCGTGAGGTCACGCTGGACATCGAGGGCATGACGTGCGCCTCGTGCGTCACCACGGTCGAGCGCGCCCTGGGTTCGGTCGACGGGGTCTCGGAAGCCAAGGTCAACCTGGCCACCCGGACCGCCACGGTGAGGGGGAGTGCGGAGGAGCCTGACGCGTTGTTCGACGCGGTGCGCCGGGTGGGATACGGGGCCGGGCCGCACGTCGCGAGCCGGGACCCCGGCGAGGAAGCTCGTTCGTTCCGAACCCGGCTGATCGTCGCCGTGACCTGCACCCTGCCGGTGCTGTGGCTGACGTTCGCCGTGCCCGATCCCTCGTGGAGCCGCGACCTCGCCTGGGCGTTGACGAGCGTGGTCGTGGGGTTCTCCGGGTGGCCGTTCTTCCGGTCGGCCGCGCTCGCCGCGCGCCATGGTCGCAGCACGATGGACACCTTGATCGCGGTGGGGGCCAGCGCGGCCTACATCTACAGCGTGGTGTCGATCCTGTCCGGCGGCGAGGGGCTCTACTTCGATACCGCGGCCGTGATCATCACGCTGATCCTGGTCGGCAAGATGCTCGAGGCCACGGCTCGGGCCAGCGCCGGCGACGCCTCCCGCATGCTGCTCGAACGAGGCGCGAAGACCGCCACTGTCCTGGATGCCGGCCTCGAGAAGCCCACTCCGATCGACCGGGTGGTGCCGGGCGATCTCGTGCTGGTTCGTCCGGGGGAGAAGATCCCGGCCGACGGGGTCGTGAAGACGGGCGCTTCCTGGGTGGACCTGTCCTTGTTGACGGGCGAGTCGGTGCCGGTCGAGGTGGGCCCCGGCGACGACGTCGTTGGGGCATCGATCAACGGCAACGGCCGGCTGGTGGTGTTCGTCACCACGGTGGGGGCCAACACGGCGCTCGCCGGCATCGTCCGAGCGTTGGAACGGGCGCAGGGCTCGAAGGCGCCCGTGCAGCACCTCGCCGACCGCATCTCGGCGGTCTTCGTTCCCGCCGTGCTCGTTCTCGCGGGCCTGACGGCCCTGGGGTGGGTCGCGCTCGCGGGGGCCGCGCTCGGCGACGCCCTGCTCCACGCCGTCGCGGTGCTGCTGATCGCCTGTCCGTGCGCGCTCGGCCTCGCGACCCCCGTGGCCGTCATGGCGGGTACCGGCCGCGCCGCCGAGCTGGGGGTGCTGTTCAAAGGCGCAGAGGTCTTCGAACGTGCGAAGCGGGTGGACATCGCGCTGCTCGACAAGACGGGAACGATCACCGACGGCGTGATGACGCTGACGCATGTCGTGCCGGTCCCCCCCGCGACGGCCGATCACGTCGTGGCGGTGGCGGCCGCCACCGAAGCCGGCTCCGAACATCCGATCGGGCAGGCGGTCCTCGACGGCGCCCGCGATCGAAGGATCGACGTGCCGCTCGCCACCGCGCATGCCGCGGTGCCGGGAGCGGGCATGGAGGCAGATCTCGATGGCGTCCCGGTGCGCGTGGGACGACCCGTAGGGCTGCCGCCCGGCCTCGCGGACGAGGTCGAGCGACTCGCCTCCTCGGGCCGGACGCCGTTCGGGGTCTGGCGAGACGGCGTTCCCATCGGGCTGATCGCCGTGGCCGATCGCATCAAACCTGAGACCGCCGACGCGGTCGAAGGGCTGCGGGCCTCGGGCCTGGAGGTGGCGATGGTCACGGGCGACCACCGGGCGACCGCCCGATCGATCGCGCGCCAGGCGGGGATCGAGGCCGTGACGGCCGAGGTGCTCCCGGAGGGCAAGGTGGAACGGATCGCGGCGCTGCACACCGCCGGGCGCCACGTGGCGTTCGTCGGCGACGGCCTGAACGACGGTCCGGCGCTCGCCGCGGCCGACGTGGGGATCGCGATGGGGACCGGGACCGACGTGGCGCTCGCCGCGGCCGACGTCAACCTGTTGTCGGGCACGTTGATGGCGGTGGTCGACGCGTTCGCTATCGCCCGCCGGACCTACCGCATCATCGGGCAGAACCTGTTCTGGGCGTTCGCCTACAACGTGGTGATGATCCCGCTCGCGGTCTTCGGGGTGCTCGACCCGATGTGGGCCGCCGCCGCCATGGCCGCCTCCAGCGTCACGGTCGTGCTGAATGCCCTGCGACTTCGAAGGTTCGGACGTGTGAGACGCTGGAGATGAGTTTGCACCACCTCCTCAGCCACGCCGCACGGAAGGGATCCATGGACCGATGAGCGCCACCGCCGAGCACGTGATCGACGTCACCGACGACACCTTCGAGCAGGTCGTGATCGAGGGCTCGAAGGCTCGCCCCGTGGTGGTCGACATGTGGGCTGCCTGGTGCGCCCCGTGCCGGACCCTCGGCCCGATCCTGGAGAAGGTGGCGGCCGAGCGCGCCGGCGCCTTCACGCTCGCGAAGCTGGACATCGACGCCAACGCCGTCGGCAACGCCCTGCTGCAAGCGGTCAAGAGTCAGGGCATCCCCACGGTGGTGGCGTTCCGGGACGGCCAGCCGGTGAGCATGTTCATCGGTGCCTACCCGGAGGAGGAGGTCAACCGGTTCGTCGACGAGCTGGTGCCGTCCGAGGCCGAGCTCGAGGCCGAAGAGGCCCAGGTGGTCGAGGAGGCGGGTGACCTCGACAGCGCCGAAGCCGGCTACCGCGAGGCTCTCGAGAAGGAACCCGGCAACCACGACGCGTCGATCGGCCTGGCTCGGATCCTGCTCGCTCGCGGCGAGGACGAAGCCGCCGCCGCGCTCGCCGAACCCCTTCTTCCCGATCCCGAGGCCGAGCACATCATGGCGCAGGTCCGGGTGCGCGGGTGGGGTCAGCTGACCCCTTCGGACCCCCTCGGACGGGCCAAGGTGGCGGCGGCGCAGGGTCGTGCTCAGGAAGCGCTGGACGCAATGCTGTCGGTCTTCGACGCCGATCCCGACGCGGCTCGTCTCGCCATGGTCGACGTGTTCACCGCCCTCGGTCCCGAGGACCCGATCGTGGTCGCGTACCGTCCGAAACTGGCCGCCCGCCTGTTCTGACGGGAGTTTGTCGGTCTTTTCCTGATCCGGGAGGTCTCCTGCCCCCCAGGGGATAGCCGCGCCCCGCATACCCCGTCTTCCGTAGGCCTCCGGGCGATATCCCCGCCTGCGTCCCAAGGGCCGGGTACGCTGAACGCCGTAGGCCATGGAGGGCTGGGAATACGGCCACCGTCCCTATCGACTCATCCCCGTCCTACACCCGAAGCTCCTAGGGACCGATGAATGAGTATGCCAATCACAGGCTACGGCGAACACCGGAGGGGGGAACGAGGTTTTGACCCGACAGACGGAAACCCGGAAGGGGCGGCGCAGTTCCGCAACGATCGTCGTGGCGATCGTCGTGGGGGCGTTGCTGATCCCGGGCACCGCGCAGGCGCGTCTCGCGCCACGACACGGCGTCCTGTTCGGTGCCCACGTCAGTCCTCGATGGGGCCTGTACCAAGGCCCATCGGTGCGCAAGTACGAGGACATGATCGGGCGCAAGTTCGACATCGTGAATCGCTACCACGCGTTCAGCTACCGCGACATGACCACCGAGAAGAGCATGGCCAGTGAAGGCCGCATCCCGATGATCTCGTGGAAGGCGCTGGACGGGTTCTCGGCCAACAGCAACCGAGCTCGTGAGATCGCCGCCGGCAACGCCGACGAGGGGATCCGCAAGTTCGCCAGGGCCGTGAAGCGCGTACGACGGCCGGTCTTCATCCGGATGTGGTGGGAGTTCACGCAGGCTCCCGGCCGGATCCAGTTCATCGGTGAGCCCAGGGAGTTCAAGCGAGCATGGCGCCACGTGGTCGGGATCTTCCGGCACATGGGAGTGCACAACGCCAAGTTCGTGTGGGACCCGCAGGCGGCCGCCTACTGCAACGGCAGGGCCCAGTCCTTCTACCCGGGGAACCGGTGGGTGGATTGGATCGGCGGCTCGGCGGTGCCGGTGGACAACTTCCGGAGCTTCCGGCAGCTGTTCGAGTGCTTCTACAAGTTCGGCAAGCACCACCCCAAGCCGCTCATGGCGTGGAGCAGCGTGATCGAGAAGCCGGGCGACCCGTATTGGAAGGCGGGGTGGATGCGGGGCGTGAAGCGCACGATCCAGCATCGCTGGCCTCGGCTGAAGGCGTTCGTCTACATGCACTCGGACTACACCAACACCAACTACTGGGCCGACACGACCCAGCGGTCGATGGATAACTACATCGACATCGGGTGCAGCAACTACTTCAACCCGAACGACCGACGCACGACTCGCTGCTGAGATCCACGCATCAGCGCTAGGAGCACATGACGAGGGGCCTCCTGCAGGCCCCTCGATCATGTCCGGGGTCAGGGGTTCCAGGAGCTCAGGGTGCGGCGTCGCCCGCCGGCTGCCGTCCCGCGGCGTCGGCCCGCGACTTCCTGGGGCGGCGGAGCACGTTCCCCAGTGCCCCCAGCTGCAGCAGGCGTCGGTACCGCCACACGACCGCAAGGTAGATGGCCCCGCCGACGACGATGGCGAGCGCCAGCGCGACGAAGCTCTGACCCACGAACGACCGGATCACCAGGCCGAGGCCGGCGAAGCACACTACCGATGCCAGGCCAGGAACCAGGAGCCGCCGGCTGATCGCGTTGATCCCCAGCATCACGTGCACCTGCAGGGCGGGCAGGAGGTTGTTGAGCGCGATGCTCACCGCCCAGGCGAGCGCCGCACCGGTGATGCCCATCCGCGGGATCAGGATCAGGTTCAGCACGATGTTGACCGCGAGCGAGATGATCGTGTTGATCAGGTTCCACGAGCTCTTGCCGCCCATGAGCAGCACGATGTCGACGGGGCCCAGCGCCATGCTCAACAACATGGCGAGCGACATGATCACCACCACGGGGGCACCCGACGCGAAGTCGGCGCCGAACAGCCGAAGGATCGTCGGGGCGAACACGGCCATCGTGAGGTACAGGGGCCAGGTCAGCGTCACCAGCCATCCGGTTGCCGTGCGGTAGACGTCTTCGGCCCGCTTCGGTTCGCCGCGAGCGAACATCGCGCTGATCTGCGGCCCGATGGCCTGGATCAACGCCAGGAGGAAGAATGACCCCACCAGGAGCAACCGGCTGCTAGCCGTGTACACGCCGGCCGCGGCCGCCGAGAGCAGACCACCGACCAGGAGCGTGTCGAGCCACATCGAGCCTGCTTGGAAGACCGATGCGAGCCCGCGTGGCGCGGCGAAGCGCCAGAACTCCCGCCCGATCGCGGTGAACGAGGCGGTGATCACGCGTTCGGTCTTCGCGTTGCGTTCGACGGTGCGCAGGTTCGCGTACAGCCATCCGGCGGCGAGCACGGCGCCGATCGCGAAGGGCAATCCGTAGCCCACCGCCATGGCGGTCGCGCCGGCTCCCGCGACCACCACGATGAAGGCGAAGGCCGCCTGCATCCCGCCTCGCGCGAACTTCTCCAGGAAGACCGTCGGGCTCATCTTGCCCAGGCCGCGGGTGGCGGCGAGCAGCGTGTAGAACATCGTGGCGAACGGCACGAAGTAGCCGAGCGTCCGGATGTAGTCGGCCACCGCATCCACGCCGCGTTCGCCTGAGACGAAGAGCTCCGCGGCGGGCATCGCCAACACGGGAGCGAGCGCCGCGACCAGGAGCGAGACGGCCAGGACCGGGGCCGTGGCCACGAGCAACATGTGACGCAGCTCGTGGTGACGGTCGGTGGCGGCCGCTCCGGCGAACCCGCGCACGAGTCCGACCTCGGCGCCGAAGATCACGATGCTCACGGCGATCGTGAACACGGCCACACCCTCGAAGAGCTCGCCTGCCCGCTGGCTTCCCCATCCCTGGGTCACCACGACGATCCACAGGAAGTTGAAGACGCCGAACGCCACCCCGCCGACGAAGCTGAGCACCCCGCGGCGAGCCAGGGTGGTGGTGTCGCCCGCTCGCTGATGCGCCGGGTCCGGGGACTGAGGGTCGGCGGTGGTGGTTCCCTCCACGGCGGTCACGTTCCGCGGGCGCTCATACGCGGTCCCAGTCGAGATCTCGCCCGAGCAGCGCGGCGAGGCGTTGGTTCGGTTCCCGGTAGACATCGCGCAGTCGCTCGGCCACCTCGGGGTCGATCGAGCTCGACGACCCGGCGTTCAGGTGGGGGTAGGCGTCACCGTGGCGAGGGGGCAGCCCCAGGAACCGGTGGGCCTGCTGCATCGTCGTGTCGGGATCGGCGAACATGTCCTCGGCACGCACGATCATGAAGCGTTCGCGCGGCAGCACCTCGAACCATCGCTCGAGCGAATCCGCGTAATGGCCGCGCGCCAGGTAGGAGTAATGCTTGTAGTTCCGGCTGAAGTAATGGGGATCGGCCACCATCTTGTCTCGCTCGCCGGCCAGCCGGTTCGGTTCGGCGGCGATCGCGTCCGCGAACGACAGGGGTTCCACCCCAAGATCGACCTGTTGCTGCCACAGGGAGAAGGCCCGTTTCACCGGGTTGCGCAGGATCACGATGAGCTTCACGTCGGGCAAGGTGGCGAGGATGCGATCGCGAGCCAGCGGATGGAACAGGTAGTAGGGGCTGGCCTCGCCGGTCACCATCCGCGTGCCCTGACGGCGTTGCACGAGCTTGGCGTAGGCGATCGTCGGGAAGTGGCCGCGGTACCACGAGAGGCCACGGTCGTACTCGTCGGAGAAGTACTGCACCTCCTTGGTGAGCACGGGACCCACGGCGGGGTGACGGATCAACCACTTGTAGAAGCTGGTGGTGCCACAGCGGGCTTCGCCGATCACCAGATAGTCGGGCAGCGGACGCAACGACCCGGTGGCCCGGCCCACCGCCTGGGCGGCCTTGCGGGCTGAACGCTTCAGGCCTCGGGGCAGGGTGGTGCTCAGCGAGTCCGACAGCCGCACGGTCATGCCGGTGCCCCGGCCGGCTCGACCTCGGGTCCGATCTCTGGGTCGCCCCACCGGCGGGGCAGGAGCTCATCGCGGAACGCGATGCCCAGTGCGGCCATCGTGATATCGAAATTGAGCGAGAGGAACCCGTAGACGGGCATCATCAGCAGCGCCATCAGCACCAAGGTGTGAGCCCAGAGTTCGGATTGCGTTCGGCATCGACGGAAGTGCCAGGCCATGAATCCGAAGAAGCCCAGGTACAGGCCAAGCGCCGGGAAGCCGTGGGAGAAGATGACGAGCCAGATCTGCCCATGGGTTCCGATGTTGTGCCCGATGTCCTCGTCTTCAGACGGCAGGGGAGCGCCGTAGCCGATCAGCGGGGACTGCGTCGCCCGTCTCGCCGCCTCCTGGCTCTGTTCCAAGCGCCCTTCGTTGCTATGAGGGTGAGCGAGGCGCGCATCGATGATCCCGCGCAGCGGGCTCAGGAAGATGATCAGCCCGAAGGTGATCAAACCGATCCCGACCTTGAGCACCTTGAGACCGGCGCCCTTTCGGATCGAGACCCGGATCGCGGCGTAGATCACGCCGAACCCTAGCCCCAGCCAGGCACCGCGGCTCACCGAGGAGATGAACGGGATCAGCGCGAACACCATGAGCCCGGCCAGCGCCAGTCTCACGAGGCCGCGGCGCGTGTACGAGAAGGCCATCATCGCGAACGGCGTGAAGATGGCGACGTTGGCGGCCCAGCCGTTGGTGAACGAGAACGGGGCTGCCGGCCTCGCGATCTTCGCCCCGATGATGTTCTGCACCTGGGAGAACTTCGGCAGGGCGTAATCGGACACCAGCGGGATGTTCATCAGACCGCTGGGTAGCACCTTGCTCGCCAGGGTGTGCAGGGTGAACCCCGGGAACAACAGGCCCAGTGTGCCCAGGATGATCGTCGTGGCCCACAGGCACGCCCCGGCCTTCACCAGCTGGCTCCACGTGATCCGCTCCTCGTCGGAGTTGAAGAACCACAGCAGCAGGATCGTGCCGGTGTAGTACTCGAAGAACCGGAACATGAAGGCCATGACCCGGTCCGGGCCATAGGCGATGAGCTGCACGCCCGACAGCAGCTGCCAGGCCAGGAACAGCACCCAGATCCAGAACCCGCGTGGAACGCGCACGTTCCTGAAGTCCGAGATCAAGGCCACGGTCATGGGCAGGGTGAGCGTGAGCCCCCACAACCAGGGGATCCCCAGGAACCAGAAGAGCGGGTAGCTCAGGAACAGGACGTAGGGCAGCGCGCTCGCGACGTCGGCGCGCGAACGGGGGCGTTGGTATGCAAGTGCTCCGGCCTGTGCGGCGGACAAACGGCAGCTCCTGGGGTGGGGGGGGACCCGGTTCGGAGCATCGTACAGGCAGGGTTCTCGCCCGCACAGGTCCCCCACTCGGTGTTCCTGTGGTGGTTCCATGCTGTTGCTGCGTGGACATTCGGGCGTTCGGGTCCCCCGCTTGAGTTGAGGGGTCCATACGTGCAAGGTTGCGATGGAAAGGCTCAAGGGCCCCTTGAGCCCGGCCGATGCGACGAGAAGCATCCTGGGAAAAGGGGTCGGGTATACATGACCATTCCCCCCTGGAAGTCGGAGAGCGATACGTGGATCCTCAGCAGGGCCAGCCGGCCCTTCAGATCGGTGACTACCTGGCAACCCTGCGACTCCGTCGCTGGCTGGTCCTCGCCATCGCCGCCGTCTTCACGATCGGCGGCGTCCTCTACTCACTGACGCTCAAGCCCTCCTACGTCGCCACCTCCGAGGTCCTGCTCTCGGCACAGACCGACCCTACGAGTTCGCTCTCCCAGGAGATCAGCCCTGATACCGAAGCGCAGGTGGCC
>JBKPMF010000152.1:0-12052 GCA_046732015.1 Actinomycetota bacterium | reverse complement strand
GGCATACGAGATGGAATTGTTTGTCTCGTGGGCTCGGAGATGTGTATAAGAGACAGCCATGATCCGGGCCCCGCCGCGGTAGAACGTGAAGGGCGAGACCATCATCCGGCCGTGGCGGATCGGCACCAGGTCGGGTTCACGGGTGTCGTCCCTGTCTCTTATACACATCTGACGCTGCCGACGCCGACGATCTTGTGCGCCGCGTCGGTGAAGCGATAGCGCTCCAGGAGGTGGCGCCGCTCGTCGGGAAGCGACCGTCGGTACTCGTGGAGCATCTCGTGGATGCCCGCCTGAACGTCCTCCTCGCTCAGATGGGCGATGTCGCGGATCGGCATGACCACCGGAGGTCTCGACACGATCCGGTAGTGCCCGTCGACCATCTCCGCCAGCTTCGTGAGCGCCTGGAGGCCGTCCCGCGTCCTCGAGTGGTCCAGCCCTCGTTGGATCGACTCCTTCAGTCTCGGCGTCCGTACCGACGCGAGGATCTCCTCGGCCGGCAGGTGTGCGTACCAGATCTCCAACGTGCGCATCTGGGCGAAGCCCGCCGTCGCCTCGCGGTAGGCCGTGGCCGCGGCGACGGCCGAGACACGTGCCTCCTCTTCGGTGAACCCGTTGTTGCGCGAGGCGATGACGAAGCTCGCTGCCAGCCGCGCCACGTCCCACTCGAACGGACCGGGGAGGGTTTCGTCGAAATCGTTGATGTCGAACAGCAGCTGGCGCTCCGGTGAGGCGAACACGCCGAAGTTGGATAGGTGGGCGTCGCCGCAGAGCTGGACCTTCAGCCCGGAGGTGGCCACGCTCGCCAGATCCCACGCCATGATCCGGGCCCCGCCGCGGTAGAACGTGAAGGGCGAGACCATCATCCGGCCGTGGCGGATCGGCACCAGGTCGGGTTCACGGGTGTCGTCCTGTTCGGACAACGTCGCGACGGGGTCGGGGCGATCGGGAGACGGTCGCCACGTTCCGATGCTGGAACGGGGCGCGCGTTCACGGGCCCGTTTGCCCAGGGCTCGGCGCTCCTCCACGGACAGGTACTGCGGCGTTCGGGGCGTGGGCATGGGGGTAACCGTAGTCGCTGATAGCGTCCCCGGCATGGCATCTCCGTCATCCCGCGCTGACGAGGCTCCCGCCCAGCTCACCCATCGCGGCGGCGGCATCGTCGCCGTCTCGATCACCACCGTGATCTGGGGACTGGTGCCGCTGGTCTTCAAGGAGACCGACATGCCGACGCTGGCCTTCGCCACCTATCGGCTGTGGATGGGCGTGCTGGTCTACGCGGTGGTGTTCGCCTTCACGGGACGGAGGGTGCGTTGGTCGGTGATGCGGGTGTGCGCGTTGGGCGGGGTGTTCTTCGCCTTCGACATCGCGTTCACGTTCAGCGCGTTCCGCCTGACGAGCATCGCGAACGCCACGATCATCGGGGCTCTGGCGCCGGTGTTCATCACGCTGGGAGCGGCGCGGTGGTTCGGCGAACGGGTGGAGCGTCGCGACCTGCTGTTCGTGGGGATGTCGTTCGCGGGCGTGGCCATGGTCGCGCTCGGCTCCGCAGGCTCTCCCACGTGGAGCCCGCTCGGCGATGCGTTCGCCGCGGCGAGCGTCCTGAGTTGGACCTGCTACTGGCTCTTCTCCAAGCGGGCGCGTGCCCGCACCGAGGTCGGCGCCCTCGAGTACATGGCGTGCGTGATGACCGTGGCCGCGGTGATCATGACGTTCCTGGCGCTAGCGTTCGGTCAGTCACTGTCGTGGCCCTCGCGTGCCGACTGGGGATGGATCTGGCTCGTCACGATCTTCCCCGGCTTCATCGGGCACTCGTTGATCTCGTGGTCGCATCGCCACCTCGAAGCGTGGCTGGGCTCGCTCATCACACAGCTGCAGCCGGTGATCGCCACCGCCGCGGGGTGGATCCTGTTGGCCGAGGCCCCCACGGAGCTGACGATCGCCGGCGGACTCGTCGTGGTGGCGGCGACGGCGGCCATCATGATCCGTGCCGGCCGTCAGTCGGTGTCGATCGGCGAGGGCCTGTAGGTCTCCGGATCGAACGCTTCGACGGGCAGGCCGGCGGCTCGCCAGGCGTCGAATCCGCCGATCACGTCGGTGGCCCGGACCAGTCCGAGGTCGTGCAGCGAAGCCGCGGCGAGCGAGGAACTGAAGCCCTGGCGACAGATCACGATGATGCGCACGTCGTGGTCGGTGACGCCGGCCACGTGGTGCTCGCCCGCGGGATCGAGCCGCCACTCGAACACCGTGCGATCGATCACCAGGGCCCCGGGGATCATCCCCTGCGCGCGCCGTTGCTCGAACGTGCGGGTGTCGACGATGAGTGCGCCTTCGTCACGCTGTTCGGCGTATGCCTGCTCGGGAGTGATCCGCTCCAACCGTGCGCGGGCATCCTGCAGCAACTCCTCCACGCGCTTGGCCGGCATGCCGGAATCCTGGCACACACCGGGGACGGCATCCCCGAACCCGCGAAGAGACCCCGACCTTCCGGCCCGACTAGGCTCGTCCTGACGACGGAGGAGGAGCGGACATGACCGATCGTGATGCGGCGGCGGACGCCCTTGCGGGCAGGATCTTCGGGGCGGTGCTGGAGACCTTCGACATCTATGCCGTCTACATCGGAGATCGTCTCGGCTATTACCGGGCGCTCGCGGTCGAAGGCCCGGCGACCTCGGTGGAGCTCGCCGCCAGGGTCGGGGCCGCCGAACGGCACACCCGTGAATGGCTCGAACAACAGGTGACCACGGGCTACCTGTCCGTCGACGACGTCGGGGCCGAGCCCACCGCTCGGCGCTACGCCCTTCCGCCCGGACACGAAGAGGTGCTGACCGACACGGAGAGCCTCCGCTACCTGGCCCCGGCGGCCCGCCAGGTCGCGTCGGCGGGAACGAGGCTTCCCGAGGTGGTCGAGGCCTACCGGTCGGGAGGCGGCGTCAGCTGGGACGAGTTCGGCCCCGACATGCGCGAATCGCAAGGGGACGTCAACCGGGCCACGTTCCTCCGGCTGCTGGGCAGCGACTGGTTCCCGTCGATCCCCGATGTGCATGCCGCGTTGCAGGCGGGTGGACGGGTCGCCGACGTGGGATGTGGCCACGGATGGTCCTCGATCGCGATGGCCCTGGCCTACCCGGAGGCGTCCGTCGACGGGTTCGATCCCGACGAGCCCGCGGTCGAGACCGCTCGCGCGAACGCGGCCGAGCTCGGATTGCAGGATCGCGTGCGCTTCCACGTGGATGACGCGGCCCTGGTCGAAGGGGAGGGGCGCTTCGACCTCGTCGCCGCGTTCGAGTGCATCCACGACCTCCCGTACCCGGTCGAGGTCCTGCGCTCGATGCGGCGGCTCCGCAGCCCCGATGGCACGGTCGTGGTGATGGACGAGCGTTCCGCGGAGACCTTCGGTGCGATCGGTGACGACGTCGAACGCTACCTGTACGGCTTCTCGACGATGGTGTGCCTGATCGACGCGATGTCGTCCGAGGGAGCCTCCGGGACGGGAACCGTGATGCGGCCTTCGACCCTGCGGTTGTACGCGCTCGAGGCGGGGTTCAGCGATACGGAGGTCCTCCCGATCGAGCACGACGGGTTCCGGTTCTACCGCTTGACCGGCTGAGCGGCGGGCTCAGTTGCAGCCGGGCTCGTCGGCGGTGGTGGCGTTCCACCAACGGGTGAGCATCGGTGCCACGACCCCGGCCATGGCGTCCTCGTGCCCCAGGTCGGGGTGCACGCCGTCGTAGGACAGCTCCTCCTCACCCACCAGGCCGGCCCAATCGGCGATCGCCGCCGTCGGCCGCGAGCCGACGAGGTCGCGGATCGCGGCGTTGACGCCCTCGGCCTGCACCGCGCCGACCGGGCCCTGCACGGTCTGCCACAGCACCAGCGGCGTCGCCTTCAACGCGGACAGGATCTGTCGCGCATGCTCGCGGAAGGCCTCGGGCGACTGATCGTTGGTGCCGAGTTCGACGACGACGGCATCGTTGCCGGCACCCGCCTGCGCTTCGGCGATCGAGGCTCCCGAGACCGACCCACGGCCGTTGAGCGCGTCGAAGCCGAGCGTCCAATCGGGCAGGGCCGCCGCGATCGCGTACTGCCCTCCGTCCAGGATCGAATCGCCGATCATGAACGCCGTCGGGCCGCCGCGCGTCACGGCCTCGGCCGGCGGCAGGGCGAGCCAGCGCTGCACTTCGGTGCCCTTCACCGTGAACAGCCACTGGTCGGCGTCGGGGAGCACGACCGCCTGGGTCCCGTCGCCCACCCCGAGCACCTGCGAGCCGGACGGCAACCGGCCGATCCGCGTCGCGAAGCTTCCCCCGAGGAAGCGGCGCTCGCGCGCGCTTCCCGCGTCGATCACGATCTCGGGCGCCTGTCCGTCGCACCGGTACTCGACCAACCGGTCCCGTGGCAGGCAGTGCCCGCTGGGGCCCTGGAAGACCGTGACCTTGGTCGTTCCCTGTTTGCAGGTCGCCGATCCGGACATGGTTCCGGGCGTCTCGCAGGCCGTGGCGAGCAGCAACACCACCGCGGACACGGCGAGCAGGTTCGGGCGGGACGTTCGTGAGCGCTTCAACCCGCGGCGAGCCTAGGTGGGCATGGTGCCGGTCGCAACGAACCTAGGGCTCAGGGTCACCCCCAGATAGGCCGAAGAACACCGTGAGAGCAACGAGCAACCGGCCTGGCATGAACCGAGGGATGCGTGAGTAGCGGTTTCGCGATGGTGGCACTCCGCCGACGACGCGGCACGTTCATCGTGCTCACCGTGGTCTGCGTCGCAGCGTTCTTCGCCGTGGGGGTCTTCGGCGCCAAGGCCCTGGAGCAGAGCCGGATCGACGCCCAGGCCACGGCGAAGGGGTTGGCCACGGCCGGCGTCGCCTCGGTGCTGGAAACCTCCGATACGGAAGCGGTGATCGAGGGCGGCCGGGGCCGCGACCTGCTCGACCGTTTACAGCGAGGGGTGTTGGCAGACGGCACGGTGTTCCGCATCCGCGTGTGGTCGCCCGAAGGAGATCTGTTGTTCTCGACCGACGCCGCCGACCAGCCCGGGGAGCTCCTGGGCGATTTCCCCTCGATCGCCGTCGCCACCACCGGAGGCGGCAAGCCCGTCTCGGTGCTGAGCGCCGACGGCGAGGTTTACCAGACCTACGTTCCCCTCCGTCTCGGCGGACCCGACGCGCTCGGGGCCGTCCAGGTGGATCAGGGCTACCAGCCGATCGCCCAACGCGTCGCGTCGCCGTGGTCGTTGCTCCGGATGGTCGCGATCGCCGGAGCGATACTGTTCCTGTTGCTGGCGATCGTGGCGACCCTGCCGATCGGCGTGTCCCGTGACGGCGGGTTCGTCTCGGCCGGACGCCGACGCGCTGCCAAGGCGGAGTCCGGCGACGGTGGCGGTCGCCGCAGCTCGACGGCATCGATGAAGGAACTCGCCCGCGCAGAGACACGCGCGGAGGATGCCGAGGCAAAGCGCGACGAGCTCGAGCGGCAGATCGGTCAGCTCCGCACCCAGGTCTCCAGCGCCGACGAGAACGCCGGTCGCAAGATCGCCGAGCTCGAAACCGCACTCGAGGAAGCCCGCGTGGGCAAGGCGGTCGCGGAAGCCGCACCCGCCAACGACCCCGCAGCCGAGGCTCGACTCCGCGAGCTGGAGCAGCAGGCGCGCGAGGAGCGGGATCGTGCCGATCAGGCTCGATCGAGGGTCCGCGATCTCGAAGCCAAGGTCAGCGAACTCGAGGCGACGAAGGCCGCCGCGCCCTCGGCCGATGTCGCCGCGGTGGACGCGCATGAGCTCGTCGCGCTGCGCACGGAGCTCGCCCAAGCGAACGATCGTGTTCAGCAGGAGGTGCGCAAGGCCGCCGACACGGAGCAGAAGCTCCTGGGGTTCGAGGCCCGGGTGCAGGAACTCGAGACGGCGGTCGCCAATGCCCGCGCTCAGGCATCGCAGGCCAACGCGAAGCTCGATGCGGTCCAAGCCGAAGCCGGGAACGCCGAGGCCGACGGTGAAGCCAACGCCGAAGCGCTCCGCCACGCCGAAGCACGTGCCCGTGCCGCCGAGGAGCAGGTCGCGGATCTTCACACGCGACTCGGGCAGGTCGAGGCCACAGATTCGAACGCGGCGACGTTGATCGCCCAGCTCGAAGGCCAGCTCATGGAAGAGCGCGGTCGCACCGCCGAGCTCGAAGCCGAACTGACCCAGCAGCATGACCGCGCGTCCCGGGCGCTCGAATCCTCCGATGAGACCGAGCGGCGTGCCGCCGAACGAGACGTGGAACTCGGCGCGGCGAAGATCCGTGCCACCGAGGCTGAGCGCGAAGCTGCGGAGCTGCGGACCAGCGCGCACCAGGCCCAAGCCCGGGCCACCGAGGCGGAACGCACCATCCAGGAGTTGGAAGCACGCGCGGTCCGGGCGGAATCGACGGCCGAGGAAACCGGCGCCACCTTGTCCGCCCGCGACACCCGTCTCGCCGAAGCCGAGCATCGTGCCGCCGAACTCGAGAAGGAACTGGCGCTGGCCCGATCGCGCGCAGAGCGGGCCGACGAGCTCACGGGTCAGCTCACCGCGTCGTCCGAGCGCATGCAGGAATTGGAGACTCTCGCACGGGAGGCCACCGACCGGGTCGGCGAGCTCGAGGCCGAGCTCACCGCAGCCCTCGCGTCGAAGGAAGGCTCCTCCGAGGCGGCGGAGGATGCCCGTCGCAGGAGCGAGGCCGCCACCGAGCAATTGGTCGCTGCACGCGAAGAAGCCGAAACGGCACGCGCAGCGGCCGCCGCCTCCCGTGAGGAGGCCGACGCCGCACGTGAGGAGGCCACAGCCCTGCGAGAGGTGGCTGAGTCCGCCCGGGCTCAGGCAGACGCGGCCGGTTCCACCGCCCGTGCCGAGGCCGAGACCGCCCGTGCCGACGCCGAGATGGCTCGTGCGGCGGCCGCGACCGCGTATGAGGAGGCCGACGCCGCACGTGTAGAGATCACCGCCCTGCGAGCAGCGGCCGAGTCCGCCCGAGTGCAGGCCGACGCTGCCGGCTCGACCGCCAGAGCCGAGGCCGCGACCGCCCGCGCCGAGGCCGAAGCGGCCCGTGCAGAGATCGAGACCGTTCGCGCCGAGGTGGTTGCCGCGCGAGGTGAAGCCGACACGATGCGGGCACAACTCGAGAGCGTTGGCGCTGACGCGGATGCGATCCGTGAGCGTGCGGAGGCCGCACAGCGAGAGCGCGACGCAGCGCACGAGGAGCTCCGGGCGGCTGTGGAGTCGGCCGAGGCGGCTCGAGCCGACGCCGAGACCGCACGCACCGAGACCCAGGACGTCCGGGCCGAGATCGGGCAGGTCCGGCAACGGTACGAGTCGAGCCTCGCCGAGCTTCGGCTCGAGGCCGAGCAGGCCCGGCAACAGGTCGGCCTCACCAGCGAGGAGTTCGACCGGGCCCGTCGCGAGGCCGAGGCCGCCCGTGCGGAGATCGAGGCCGCCCGCGCTGCCGCCGAGGCCGCCGAACAGGAGACCGAAACGATCCGAGTCGAGATAGGGGCCATGCGGGCCGAGCTCCACGCTGCTCGAGCGGAGGCGGAGACCATCCGCGCCGAGGCCGACGCCGCCGAACGCGACGCGGCCACCGTCCACCGCGAGGAGGTCGATGCCGTTCAGCAGGAGGCCGCCATCATCCTGCAGCGGCTGGAAGCTTCGGAGGAGGAACGGTCGAGCCTCCGCGGCGATCTCGCGACCGCTCGCGACGAAATCACGGCGGCGCTCGCGCAGGCGGCCTCGGAGCAGGCGGCATCCGAGACGCTCCGCGGCCAGGTGCAGGCCGCCACCGAAGAACGACGCGCGCTCGAATCCAGCGTCGCGGAACTGCATGCCGAGATCGCCGTGCGCACCGCCACCGAAGCCGAGCTGCAAGCAGCCCTCGACGCCGCCGAAGCCACCGTGCGCGAGGCGACGCAGCGGGGCGACGCCAGCGTGCGCGAAGCCACCGAACGGGCGCAGGCCGAACTCATCCTTGAGCGCGAGCGGGCCGACCGTGCCGAGGCCGCCATCGCTGCCGCCGAAGCGCGAGCCGCTACCGCCGAACGAGAGATCGAGTCTCACCGGGCCGCCCTGCAGCGGTCCGCCGAAACCCAGGTCGACCAGGCACGAACCGAGGCTCGCGAACGCCTCGCGGCGCTCGAAGCCGAGATGGCCGACGCCGACGACCGAGCGAAGGCGTGGGAACAGCAGTTCCTCCAGCAGCAGGCAGCACTGGAAGCTGCCCAGGCCACCGCCGCTCAGGCCGATGCCGCGATCGCCGAGGCGCAGACCGCCGCCTCCGCAGCGGCGACCCGCGCGGCGGCCGCCGAGGAATCGCTCCAGGATTTCGAGCGCTCGATGGGCCACCTCGAGATGCGGGCCGCCGAGGCGACGGCCTCGGCTCAGGCTTTCAAGGCCGAGGCGACCGAGGCCCGTGCCGCTGCGGAAACCGCGGTCGCCGAGGCGGCTGAGGCGATCGAGAAGGCACGATCGGAGGCCGAGGCGGCCGTGGAGGAGGCGCGCTCCGCCGCCGTGGATGCCGTTCGCCGCAAGACCGGGTCCGAACCCGAAGGGTTGCTGTCGGGCCCGGCCTCGGACGGCGGCGGTCAGGACGTCGCTGCGTTGAACGCCGAGGTGGGACGCCTTCAGGACCAGCTCGACCAGATGTCGGAACGACTTCGCCACGCCTATGCCCAGACCGAGTCCGCACAGGCGCTGGTCACCGCGGCACGACAGCACGGACAACTCCCGTCGGAAACACCCGAGGAACTGGAGCTCCGGGACGAGGTCGAGAGGCTCCGCACACAGCTCGCCTCGACGATGACGAAGATGCATGACGCGCAGGAACGAGCCGCGCGGTACGAAGCCGATCTCACGGCGATGCGCCATGGGGTCGAGCCTGACGGCGACCGGCCTTCGCGCGACGCGCCACCGGATGAACCGGCGATGCGTGATCCGAGCGGTTCGTCCGATGAGGCCGACGCCGATCCCGAAGCCCAGCCGGTGGCCGAGCCGAGCCTGCGCAGCCGGTTGGCCAGGACGGCCGCCCGCAAGCGGCAGCGCGGCGGCGACGATGAGGGCGCCTTCTACGGGTAGCTGTCGAGCGCGGCCAGCAGTCGCTGGGCCGCACCTTTGAAGCCCTGCTCCTCGGCCAGACCCTTCAACGCCTCGTCCCAGCGGTCGCCGGCCCACACGTCGAGTGCGGCGTCGGTCTTGATCGGGACGAGCTCGCGCATCGAGGCGAGGTAGTCGGCGGCGTCGCGGAGCTTCGCGCGCAGCGCCGGCTTCCCCTTCAGCGGACCGGGTACGGGGGCGTCGCCCGCGGCGTCGGCGAGCATCGCGTCGATGTCCGGGTAGGTCTGCACGAGGGCACGCGCCGTCTTCTCACCGACACCGAGGACGCCGGGCAGCCCGTCGGAGGGATCGCCCCGCAGGATCGCGAACTCGGCGTAGCGCGATGCCGGGACCCCGTATTTCTCCAGCACGGCCGCTTCGTCGAACTCGTGCAATTCACTGACGCCCCGGAGCGTGTAGAGGAGCTTCACATCGGGGTCGTGTACCAGCTGCAGGAGGTCGCGGTCGCCGCTCACGATCTCGTTGCGGTCCGCAGGATCGGCCACCGTGATCAAGCTGCCGATCGCGTCCTCCGCCTCCCAGTCCGGGGCGTGCGCCTGGGTCATCCCGGTGAAGTCGAGCACGTCGCGTAACAACGCGAACTGCCGCGTGAGGTCCTCGGGTTCCTCCGGACGCTCCGCCTTGTAGCCGGCGTAGATCTGGGTGCGGGCGACCGGACGCCAGTCGTGGTCGTAGGCGTGCACCACCTCGTCGGGGTGGCGGGAACGGAGCAGTCGCGCCACCATGTCGAGGTAGCCACTCACCGCTCCCATGGGTTCCCCGGCGGGCGAGACGATGCCGGCGTCCTTCATCGCGAAGTACGCCCGGTACGTCATGCTCGAGACGTCTAGGAGCACCCGGTGGGTCACGGTGCGCCCGCCGCCGTCGTTTGCGCCATGTGGAGGAGCTCCGCATGAAGCTCGGGGTTCGCACTGGCGAGGAGCGAGTCCGACCGAACGGTCCAGGGGGCGCCCTCGATGTCGGAGACGGTTCCTCCCGCTTCGGCAACGAGCAGGGTGCCCGCCCCCGTGTGGAGCGCCGAGCCCGAGAACAGCACATACGCCGCCATCCGGCCGCCGGCCACGTACGCCGACGACAGCGTGCTGCTGAGGTTGCGGATGTCCCATCGATCGCCTCGGATGGCGTCGTGCGCGAACCGCGCGGCATGGTCGCGGCTCGGGCCAGCTGCCGTTCCGGACTCAACGACGATCGTCTGGCTCTGCCCGCCGGTGCTCAGCTGACGCTGCCCTTCGTGGCCGATCGCCCACGCCCCACGGCCACGCTGGGCGAACAGGATCTCGCCGACCGATGCATCCCCGACGGCGGCCACGCTGATCTGATCGCCCTCGACCAGCGCCAGGTTCACGCAGTACAAGGGGACCCCGGACGCGAAGTTGCGCGTGCCGCAGATGGGATCGAGGAGCCAGTATGACGATCCGTCGGCCGGGGCCTCACCCCCGCGTTCCTCGCCCACGACCGGATGCCGCGATGCGCCTTCGAGGATGTCTCGGATCGCATCCTCGACGGCCGTGTCGGTCGCCGTCACGAGATCGCGGCCACCCTTGGACGTGATCTCGTCCGCGCCTACTCGGCTCTGGGCGAGCTCGAGGCCTCGACGGACGGCGGAGATGGCGATCTCGGTCGCCCGTTGCAAGCCTTCGACCGCGGGTTCGTCGGCCAACGGGTCGGGGCCTATCGTTCGACCGGCCATGGCAGTCGTGGGGCGTCAACGAGGTCGAGCTCGCCGGGCGAGTGTCCGCACTCGGTGAGGTATCGAGCCACCTCGCTGCGGTGCTGGGTCCCGTGGTTCACGACGTGCGCGAGGATCAACCACCGCGGAACCACGTCGTCGGGGTCCTCGCTCAACTTCATCGGCTCGTTCAGCCCTGCATCGCCGAGGGACTCCACGTAGCTCCGCAGGCGGTCGTCCTCCTCCAGGCTGAACGCGTGGATCGCGGGGAGATCGTCCAGCACGAACCCGAGGTCCCACACATAAGCCTGGCCGATGTCGTTGCCGGTGCAGAACTCGCGCCAGCTCCAGTCGACGTCGACGAGGTGGCGGAGCGTCTGGAACGCGGTGCCGTGATCAAGCAGTGCCGCCTTACGGAATTCCTCTTCCGACAGGCCGGCAGCGGTCGTCATGATGCGATCGTTCGCCCAGGCGTGGAACCGGACGAAGGCAAGCAAGCTCTCGGCATCCATCGGCCAACCCTAGCGTGCTTGGCCAGAGCTCACGGTGCCGCCGGTTAGAGCCGCTCGATGGCTCGTGTGCGCATCCGCGGGCCGAAACGGGGAGCGGTGATCCCGCCGGCCTCCAGCAACAGCTGCACCCGGCCGCGCTGTCCGCGGTAGGGCTCCAAGAGCTCGAGCATGCGCTCGTCGGTGCCGCGGGGTTCACCCGCCAGGGCCCAGGCCACCATGTTGGGGACGTGGTAGTCGCCCACCGACACGGCATCGGCATCCGCGAGCGCGAGCCGCGCCACCTCGGCAGTGGTCCACACGCCGATCCCCGGGAACCGGCCGAGGTACTCCCGGGCTTCCGTCGGAGGTCGGTCGGCGAGCGATTCGATGGCTGGCGCCTTCGCGCAGGCGAAGCGCAACGTCTCGGCGCGCCGGCGTTCCAGGCCGAACGGATGGAACGCGTGATAGGGAAGCGTCGCCACCCTCGCCGGGGCGGGTGGCAGGAGCAGGCCCGCGGGGCCGGGCGCCTTTTCCGCGAGGAAATGGGTCAGCCGGAGATAGGCGCGGCGGGCCTCGTTGCCGGTCACCTTCTGCTCGAGGACCGCCGGGATCAGGGCCTCGATCAGCCGGTCGGTCCTGGTGAGGTGGACGCCGGGCATGCGCCGGTACAGGTCGCGGATCACGTCGTCGCGGGGATGGAACGCGCCCGCATCGTCGTCGAGGCCGGCGAGGCCCGGAGCGCGTTCGATGAACCAGTCGGCACCCTCGCCCCAGGCT